>CAZMRS010000407.1:0-2988 GCA_964568435.1 uncultured Boseongicola sp.
AATGTCTTGCTTGTCTCAGCATGATCTGAGCAATCCCGTCTAAGCCATCGTCCGCTTTGGGCTCCGAGCCGGGTTTCGCTGTGATTTAAGTCTAATGACCGCTTTGCGGACAATGCAGACATCGACAGTATTCAAGCCACTTTATGCTTCCTTTCGCGACCGGCATTGCGGCTTACAACGTCATGACCATTTCATGCCATGTCATGCCGCCGTGCTCGGATGCTGAACGCTTCGAGTATTCATACCCGAACTTCTCGTATAGCGGCACATGATGGTCTTTACACATAAGGTGGATCGTCCGTTTACCCATGCCCCGCATCTGATCGACGAATTCGTCCATCAGAGCCCGCGAATGACCCTTGCCCTGTTCCGAGGGATCGACCACCACTGACATAATTACGACATTTGGGGCTTCAGGATCATGGCCGACGAGCTCTTTGAAATCTTCGTCCGACATTTCAACCTCATGTGCACACCCTGAATTGATAAAACCCACAACCCGTCCATCGGTCTCAACGATGAGAAACCCCTTTGGGTAGGTTTCGATACGCCTGGCAATCTTGGCTTTGGTTGCGGCTTCGTCACCCTCATAGGCGGACGTTTCAATCGCAAAGCATCGATCTACGTCTCCAAGAGTTGCCATTCGAAATGTGCGCATCGGCGTTCGTTTTCCAGCTAATTTTCCAGTGTCTTCACCATGAGGACCCAATTCTCTCCCGGTCCGTCCCAATCTCCTTTCACCATGGTGCGGCGTGCGTGCTCGGTGAAGCTATTGCGATGATAAAGCCTGATCGCATCAGTATTCGCATCTGCAACTACAAGTGCCAGCGCACGATGTCCGCCCTACCGCGCCAGCGCTTCGGCCTGATCCATCAGCATTGCGCCATGCCCACGACCGCGACACTCGGGCAAGGTCGCGATCACGTTCAGGCACCAACTGCCCGGCACGAGGTTCTCCAGCTCCACGAGAGGTACCCAAATTGGGTCCACGCCCTCGATAGCGACAGGGTCATTTGGGTGAGCTTGCCCCATGAGTACGGCTTCCACACCGCGCCCCTGGTCCAGCACGATTATCTCCCATCCAGAATTCATCTGGTCAATCTGCTGTAATCGTCCCTGTTCCCAAGGATCGCCAGCGTCGCCCGCCGCCTTGGCCCAGGTGGAGAAAAGCAACCCGCCTGAGGCCATATCATTCAATCGGGCCACGATACTAGCATCAGCAGGATCAAAGTGACGAAGAGGAGGGCTAAGAGGAACGGACATGATCGCTTGTGTTGGCGGATGGAAGGCTGCTTATACGTCCAACCTGATAGCAAACTTTCTCAGCGTAGGCACACCCTGAATACAAGGGCTCGATGCGTCCGCTCTGGGCTTCGAGCGGCAGGTCGCTGCACCAGCTATCGAAGTCTGTTTAAGGCTCGTAGAGGCCATTGAATGCGATCCTTCCTGTTTACCAAAGGCTGCTTGACGATAATCCATCGATGAAATACGGATACGGCCTGCTGAGCGGGCGTTGTGTAGTGGTAAGACCTTAGCCTTCCAAGCTAATGACGCGGGTTCGATTCCCGCCGCCCGCTCCAGCCAACCTCAAAAAAAATACTGAATACCAGATCAGTGTATTTGCTTACACTGAATGCGCTTGCTTCGGTGGTGCGCTAAAGCCTTTGAGCCGATCTCACCCTACAGTTTGTCGCGCCCAAATAAGGCGTTGACGGGTTGCGGTGGTGTCGCGCCCCGGTTTAAATCCCGCAACCATGACGGATGCTTCAACACCAAATCCAGATGATCGCGCCAAATCGCGAAATGTTCGCGCTTTGGGTGCCTTGTGGCCGTTTCTTTTGCCCTACAAATGGATGGTGTTTGCGGCAGGGGCAGCGCTTGTTCTGACGGCCGTGATTTCGCTTGTTCTGCCCTTGGCCGTTCGGCGGGTTGTGGATGGGTTTGAAACATCAAACGCCGAGCTTCTGGATAGCTACTTCGTCGCTGCATTGGGGATTGCCGGTCTTCTCGCGATTGGCACGGGCTTGAGGTATTATTTGGTCACCAGGTTAGGCGAACGCGTCGTGGCCGATATACGCGTGGCTGTTTTTGATCGTATGATCTTGATGAGCCCCGCGTTTTACGAGCGCATTCTTACGGGCGAAGTGCTGAGCCGTATCACCACCGACACGACGTTGATCCTGAGTGTTATTGGATCGTCGATTTCTGTGGCGCTCCGAAATGTGCTCATACTAATCGGAGGACTTGCACTTCTGGTGTTCACGGCTCCAAAGCTCGCAGGGATGGTCATGCTTGTTGTGCCGGCGATCATCATACCAATTGTGGTTCTGGGGCGTCGATTAAGAACGCTCAGTCGAGAGAACCAGGACTGGATCGCCAATTCCTCGGGCCGTGCGTCAGAGACTTTGCTGTCTGTTCAGACGGTCCAGGCCTTTACCCATGAAAAACCCAGCCGCGCCCAGTTTTCAGACGTGACAGAAAAGTCTTTCGATGCTGCGCGCAAACGGATCGCGACACGCGCGATTATGACCGTCATCGTGATTGCACTCGCGTTCTTCGGCGTTGTCGGAGTGCTCTGGAGCGGTGCGCATGACGTGCGACAGGGGACGCTCACTATTGGTGAGTTGGTCCAGTTTGTTATCTATGCCGTTTTGGTAGCAGGCTCTGTCGGGGCACTTTCTGAAATTTGGGGGGAGCTGCAGCGCGCGGCGGGTGCAACAGAGCGGCTGGTTGAGCTTCTTGAGGCCGAAGACACGATCAAAGAGGTCGCTTCTCCCCAAAGCGTTCCTGACCGTTTGGCAGGCGCTGTGGAGTTCAAAGACGTTACATTCCATTACCCTGCGCGCCCGTCGATTGCAGCTTTGGAGGGCGTGAGTTTTCGTACCGAACCGGGGGAAACTGTCGCGCTGGTGGGCCCCTCAGGGGCGGGGAAATCCACTGTTATTCAGTTACTTCTGCGCTTTTACGATCCTGACAGCGGCACGATCA
>CAZMRS010000408.1:0-2986 GCA_964568435.1 uncultured Boseongicola sp.
GTCCTCGTCGTTGTCATCGTCGTCGTCGTCTTCCTCGTCCTCGTCGTCGTCCTCTTCTTCAAACTTGCGATCCTCGTCATCGTCATCAGAATGAAGAAACCTGGTGTAATCCCGAAGAATGACACCGGTGATCGGGTTCACGACAATCTCGCGATAACGTCTGCTGTCCTCGGCGACGAACCGGGTGCGGCCAAGCCAAGTGCGGCTGATCCGAATCTCTTCATAGCCGTCAGATTTGAGCTCGTTGACGATGGTGTCGCGCACAGAGGCTTCATCCGCTGTCGCGGGCACCGCGAATAACGCGAAGAAAAGGGCGATCAGTACCGATTTAATCATCAAAGCCTCGTGCAGGCACCGCAGTCGCAGTGCCCGCTCTCTCAGTCGTTAGGCGGCGATCTTAGTCGTCGTCCTCTTCGTCATCATCATCATCGTGGTCGTCATCATCATCATCATCGTCATCGTCGTCATCATCATCATCATCGTCATCGTCGTCGTCATCATCGTCATCATCGTCGTCGTCTTCGTGGTCATCATCGTCCAGAAAATCACGCGCGCGGGTGCTTATTTCGATACCGTTTCGCCCAATCTCATCGGCATCTGCCGGGCCGATCTCGCGTTCAAGAATGGCGCCCGTGGCGCGATCGTAGATGACTTCAAGTTCTTCCACACCTCGAATAGCCTCCACTTTGACTTGCGTCAGACCGGTTTTGATTTCGATGAAAGTATATCCGAGATCCTGAAGGTTTGCGACGATGGCATCGGCATTCAGTTCCTGGGCATTGGCGGCTCCGGTCCAGATGGCGAAAGCGGCTGCGATAGATACTGGGTGTTTCAAGGGTTCAACCTCCTACATTTGCGCGGACGGGGTGTCCGCGCTGGTTCGACGGACATGTCCTGCGACGCCCCCGCGAAACATTGGCCTGAAGTTTAGGCCTTGCTCTATAAACCGCAGTTTAAGGCTGTAAACTTTCGATTATGCGGCCGACCCCCCGACGGTTAGTCCACCAATCATCAACGTTGGTTGGCCGACACCGACCGGAACCCATTGACCGTTCTTGCCGCAGTTCCCCATGCCGGGATCCAGCGCCATGTCGTTGCCGATCGCGCGGATGTGCTTCAGGGCCGTGGCGCCGTCACCGATCAGGGTGGCACCTTTCACCGGTGCGCCAACTTCGCCGTTTTTGACCTGGTAGGCTTCGGTGCATGAAAACACGAACTTGCCCGAGGTAATGTCGACCTGACCGCCGCCGAAACCGACGGCGTAGATGCCATCATTCAGGTCTGCGACGATGTCTTTCGGCTCGGCGTCGCCGGACAGCATGTAGGTGTTCGTCATACGCGGCATCGGGATGTGGGCGTAGCTTTCGCGACGACCGTTGCCCGTGGGCGCGACGCCCATGAGGCGGGCGTTTTGACGGTCCTGCATGTACCCGACGAGCACGCCGTCTTCGATCAGAGTGTTCTTGCCGGAAGGCGTGCCTTCGTCGTCGACAGTGATCGAGCCGCGACGGTCGGGGATTGTGCCGTCGTCGAGCACGGTGACGCCCTTTGCAGCGATCTGCTGCCCCATCAGACCAGAGAAGGCGGACGACTTCTTACGGTTGAAGTCGCCTTCAAGGCCGTGGCCGATGGCTTCATGCAAGAGGATGCCCGGCCAACCAGGGCCAAGGACGACATCCATGACGCCAGCGGGCGCTGGGACAGCCTCGAGGTTGACGAGAGCAACACGGAGCGCCTCTTGTGCGGCGGCTTTCCAATGGTCGGCAGCGATGAGGCCTGTCAGGGCAAAGCGGCCTCCGCCGCCAGCGCTTCCACTTTCGCGACGGCCATTTTCTTCGACGATGACAGACACATTCAGGCGCGTCATTGGCCGCACGTCTTTGACGTGATGGCCTTCCGGACGGAGAATCACCACTTCCTGTAGCGACGCCGCGAGTGACGCTGACACCTGAATCACGCGACTATCGAGTGCGCGAGCGTAGGCGTCGATCTCGGCAAGTGTGTCGATTTTTACCTCGAAAGCCGCATCGGCCATCGGATCGCTATCGCCATAAAGCTTCTGGTTTGTCGCTTGAGGGGCGTCTGCAAGCGTGCCTCCTCCATCGCCAACTGCAAGGCGAGCGGTTTCGACAGCACGCTTCAAGCTGTGTTCGTTGATCTCGCTGGAATGAGCATATCCGGCAGTTTCGCCACGTACCGCGCGCAGGCCGAACCCCTGAGATGCGTCGTAACTTGCTGTTTTTACACGACCATCGTCAAAAGCAAGCATCTCGGCCTTGCGGCGTTCGAGGAATAGCTCGCCATCATCGGCACCGGCGACGGCTTCGCGCAAAAGTGTCAGTGCCTGCCCTTCATCGAGCATGGTTTCAAAGGGTTGGAACGGGCTGGTATCGGACATGATGGCTCCTTCGACGGTGGGCACGAGGGTGGCTGTTTGCCGCAATCCCGCGTCTTGTTCCCATGGGTGTAATATGATTTCTAGAGCGCCAAGAACAACAGGTTGGTCAAGGATTCTTGATCAGTCAGGGAACACCAACAACGACAGGACCATCATCGACATGCGTCTTAAGACTTTATTCGCTGGTTTGATCGCCTCAATGGCGGCTGCCGGCACTGCATTCGCACAGGATTTGCCGATCGTCGGACAACCTGTTGACCAAGGCACCGGTTTCCAACCGGCAGCGACCAGTTTGATGAGCGACGTGATCTGGCTGGATAACTTCCTTCTGGTGATTATCACGATCATCACGCTTTTCGTTTTGGGGCTGTTGATCTACGTGATTCTTCGCTTCAACCAGAAGTCAAATCCCGAGCCAAAGTCATTCACCCACAACACTCCGATCGAGGTGGCGTGGACGGTCATTCCGATTGTCATTCTGGTTTTCATCGGTGCGTTCTCGTTGCCGGTTCTGTTTAAGCAGCAGATCATTCCGGAAGGCGACGTTGTTGTTAAGGCGACCGGGTACCAGTGGTACTGGGGCTATGA
>CAZMRS010000409.1:0-2983 GCA_964568435.1 uncultured Boseongicola sp.
GAGAGCCGCTTGTAAGCGGGCCGATGGCTATGATCCATGTCCCATCTTCGGGTAGCTCTGAGATCTCACCGTATTTGATGCGAATGTTTGGGTGTTCTTGAAGACGTTCAGTTACTGCGGCGGAAAACGCGTTCCGATCAACTGCGAGCGCTCCGCCGGCCGGCAATCTGTGACGGTCGCCCATTTCCATAACAAGACCATTCGCAGCGCGCATTTCCCAATGCAACAAGCCTACTGCATTTTGCTCGTCATCATCCGATCTGAACGAGTTTGAGCACACCATCTCGGCCAGATTGCCTGTCTTATGTGCGAAGGTCTCGACCCCTGGCCGCATCTCGTGAAGAACAACCGAGACACCTTGGTTGGCCGCCTGCCATGCTGCTTCACTGCCGGCGAGACCGCCGCCGATTATATTCAGAACTTGAGCCATGCCGGAGATGTAGTCCTCCGGTATGATTTTGAAAAGAGCCTACTGAGTGCGCACAAAATCCAGATCATTGCGATAAAGGCTTTTCTTGGAGAGCTGTCGTTTTGGAGCATCTTTCTTTAAAGAACCATCTTCAACGCTGTTTTGCGCAGAGGGCTCAAGTAATCCGCCTTCCGGCAACGTGTAGCTCCCAAGGGACAGGCGGTTTCCGTCAGAATACGTAAGTAGCAACGCTCCAATAAGAGCCAAGTCACGCCAGAACGCACCAACGTCCACCGTGCCAACGTGACCAAGCGATCCCAAGTAACTGCACCAAAACAAAAATAGAGCCAGTAGCAGGGCGGCAGCACGCCGGTGAACGTCCAAGAGTATCAATGCGCTCAACGCGATCACACCAGCATTTGCAACTATGCTTGCATGTAAGGCAGGCAGAAAAGGCGATGTGAGCATCGACAAATCTGTTCCGTCGATAAGCCCTATCGATAACGCAATAAAGTATGAGACGATTAGAAGCCTAATCAAAAAGTGACCATTTAAACCCGGTGAAAGGCGGTCGAACATCGCTTTAGTCATGGTGAATCCCCAGGATTCTTGTGTCGTCGTGATGGAAAAACTCAGAACCCGCACCCAGCAGTGGCCGAAAATGCGACCGTGCTTCCGAGACATTCGGCAGCAATGGCGGCCTTAAATGGTCGCCAATGTGGCCATTTTTGGAACTTTTGGTTCCGATCCCTCACCAAAGTCCGCGACGTACAAGTGGCGCAACTGGGTTGACTATTCTGAATGGGCGCGTTTTCGGGCTCAAACCACCTATTTGCCCAAAGGACATCGAAACACCAAATCCCACTCGCGGCTCTCCAGGGCGGCTATCGCGTCCTGTAAGACCGCTGTAGTTTATCGAAGCGTATGTTCCCCACGGCGACCCGCTAGCGGTGTAGTGAAGTGATGCACCTGCATCGTAGGAAATCGCCTGAAAGCTGGCCTCTTCAAACTCGGCAACCGTCAGATGGGTTTCGACAGCCAAATTGTCGCTCAGGGCGATCGCAAAACCGCCATCCGCGAAGATGTAGTCCAATCCTTCCACGTCCGAAACGCCCATGCCTGCACGCGCTTCAAAAACCAGATCGTCGCCGGCTGCGAACATGCCTTCTGCGCCAACACTGAGCCAAGACATTGACCTGCCGTCCACATCGGAGAGGGATGCAAACAGTCCATATTTTTGGTGTTCGACTGGTGCCATGTAGAGGCGAGCGCCCAAGCCGCCAACAAGGCCATTGCCTGTGTCTTCAAAGGTCACGTCGCCTTGCAGCCCGTGCGCATCTGTGATGGCCACATCAAGACGCAGTGAAGAAAGAACCTGAACTTCTCCGGTTTCGTCCTGCAACGCGCCAAACCGCAGGTCAGTGCCTTGAATTCCCAAACTGCTTTGCGCTGAGGCACTGTGCGCAACAACTACAGCTATCAGACTTGCGATGAACCTTTTCATGATCCCTCTCGAAACGTGCTACCAAGCTCCGCCACCCGGGGATCAAAATCTCAAAGTTAACTGATTATTAAAAGTTCAATCTTAATAGATGGTTAACAGTCGCTTTTGTTAATGAAGATTAACAAAAGCGATCCGTCCCACCACCTCATGCACTGAGGTTTTAAGATCGTCTGATAAGTATTTGCGATGTTTACGATTCTTCCTCGTCGTCGCCGTCTTCCTGGTCGGCAATCCACGCAACGGACACAACGTACTCGCCACTTGACGTGTTGAAGACCTTGACCCCTCCGGCTCCGCGAGATCTGAAGGATATGCCTTCAACGGGAACCCGGATTGACTGGCCGTTGGACGTTGCAAGCATTATTTGGTCCTGCATCTCAACGGGGAAACTAGCAACCAACGCGCCGCCGCGCATCGCCGCATCCATTGCGCGCACACCCTGTCCGCCACGACCCCGGACAGGGTAATCGTGACTGGAACTCAATTTTCCGGCGCCTTCTGCAGTCACAGTGAGTATCAAGTCTTCCGCAGCAGACATTTCGGCATAGCGTTCCGGACTAATTGCTCCATCGATGTTATCTTCTTCGTCGGCACCTTCTTGATCGTCGGCCAATCCTGCCACTGCGCGGCGCATTTTCAGATAACCGGCCCGTTCTTCCGGAGTTGCCTCAAAGTGCCGAACAATTGACATGGATACCACGGTGTCATTTTCCGAAAGCTTAATACCGCGTACGCCGGTTGAATCTCTGCCCTTGAAGACGCGGACAGCCGTCGTCGAGAACCGGATCGCACGCCCATCTGCCGTGATCAACATGACGTCGTCGTCTTCCGATGCGATCCTAGCATTTACGAGGCTCACTCCCTCCGGGAGCTTCATGGCGATTTTTCCGTTCGACTTCACATTGGTGAAGTCCGACAGCGCGTTTCGACGAACGTCGCCCGTTGAGGTGGCGAACATAATTTGAAGCTGATCCCATTCTTCTTCGTCTCGATCCACGGGCATCATGGCGGCAATTGATACACCTGTTGGGATCGGAAGAATGTTGACGATAGCTTTGCCCTTCGAGGTT
>CAZMRS010000410.1:0-2951 GCA_964568435.1 uncultured Boseongicola sp.
GACGACGGCACCCGCACTTTCATTTGCCAATCGCGCCTGCGCAAAGTTCTGCAGACCGTGATCGACGGTCAATTGCAGGTCTGTTCCTGGCGTATACTCTTCGCGGCCCAACTCGCGCATCACCCGTCCGGCCGCGTTCACTTCAATGCGCTTGGTCCCCGCCTGACCGCGCAGATTGCCTTCTAGCCGGGTCTCAACACCAAACTTCCCAATTTGGAACTCTGGAATGCGTAGAAGTGGATCGGGGTCCTCAATCTTTTCGAGGTCATACGGCGAAACCGGACCAACATAGCCGACGATATGGGCAAAGTCTGCGCCCAACGGATACTGGCGGCTAAGTCCGACGTCGGGCGTAATGCCGGGAAGCGCCGGTGCGTTTACCGCGACTTCTGAGAATTCTTCCCAGGTCAGTCGATCTGCTAATGTGACCGGAACAAAGGCCGAGGTCTTGTACATGGCCTCGAGGCTTTTCTCGAGATCATTTGGATCAAGCCGAATGATGCGGTTGAGCTTCGCGATTGTGTCGTCGACATCAGGAACCTCTTCACGAACAATGACAATCCGATAGTTTTGCGTGTTCGTCGCGATTGGCACGCCGTTGCGATCGAAAATGATGCCGCGCGAAGGTGGAATCAGTCGCATGTTGATGCGGTTTTCTTCAGCCAACAGGCGATAACTGTCGGCCTCTTCCACCTGCATCTGACGCATTCTGAGACCCAAGACAGACATGAAACCCAGTTGCAAACCGGCCAACACAAGCCCGCGCCGAGTGATCAGACCAGCGCTTTCTTCGTTTTCTTTTGATGATCGTTTCATGCGTTTTGTCCTAAACGATCAGTCTCTCCGGGAGACATCTTTCTAAGACCAATAGCTTGCGCAGCGAGTATAACTACAATTGGATAGAGTAAAAGAGTTGTCATCAATCGAATAAGGGTCAAACCGAGGCCCGGTTGGTCGACAAAAAGCACCGCAAGGACCAGCGAATTTGCCAAAAACATCAAAGCTACGACCACCGATACAACCAACCACTCTGTCAAAAAGCCACTCTCCCTTAGCCACGGGGACCGACGCCGCAGTGCTTCCATTCCGATAACGGCCAGAGCGGCCCACAAACCTGGGGGCCGCATAAATAGTAGGTCGGCCAGAAAGAAGACAGCCGCCACTAACAAAACAGGCAAATACTCTGGCCGGCGCACGACCCAGGCTGTTGCCATGAGCAGAAGGATGTCCGGCCCTGGGAACCGGCCTGGTCCTGGATGCAACGGCAGCAGTTTTACGAAAACTACGAATGCAGCGAGGCAGATAAAGATCCCGCGATAGGTCCAAACACGAGTGTTCAAGGACTCAGCCATCGCTCGACGCTCCCTCGTTCGGCAGCAGTAAGGCCGCCTCAGGCAGAAGAGGACCGATCAGATCCGCATCGCCATCAATCCGCTCCTTGGTTTGGCTTCTCAATACACGTAGAAACTCCAGCCGTTCATAATCCGCCGAGAGCCGCAAGCGAAGCTTCCCGTCACGCGCCAAAACCACATTGCCAACAAGAAGGCCCGCTGGAAAAACGCCGCCATCACCGGAGGACACGACCCGATCGCCAGGGCGAACTTCCTCAGGAACTTCGATGAAATCCAGAACCGGCAAAAGCGAATTGTCGCCACTCAGCATGGCTTGCTGGCCCGAGGGCTGGATGGTTACAGGAACGCGGCTCGCGCTATCGGTGAGCAGAAGAACCCTGCTGGACCGTTGCCCGACACCAGAGATACGCCCAACCAGACCCAATCCGTCGGTAACAGCCCAGCCATCTTTGATGCCGTCGCGCGCCGCGCCAACGTTCAGCAAAATCGACTGATGAAACGGTGATCCGCTGTCCGCCAGCACTTGTCCCGTCACGACCGTAAGCGCCGGATCGAGACGAACCTTGTTCAAATCCAGAAGCTTCGCGTTCTCTTGTTCAAGCTGAAGGGCTGCTTCTTTCCAGGCCTTCATTTGCTGCAGTTCGCGTCGCAAATCCTGATTTTGTTGCTGTAGCCGCGCGTATGATTGTACGCCTTCGACCAGTTCCACCGTTTTGGTCACCGGAACCAGGGCCCAATCCATCTGGGGAACAACCGCGTCCACCAAAGCCGCACGAAAACGCTCGGCGCGGGGACTATCGATGCGCCAAAGCAGGAAAACGGCAAGCAGAAGAAGGATGATCCCGCCGACGAAGAACCGTCGCAGGGGACGCACAAAGTCTTCAGAAGAACCGCTTTGCCGTGCCACAGCGCCTCCGTTAATCGTCCCCCGGTTGGCACCTTATCATGATACCGGAATTTGACGAAAGATCAGCTATCGTAGTCGATCACATGCCGGAGCTGTTTTTCATACTCCAGCGATTTTCCCGTGCCCATCGCCACGCAATTTAGCGATTCGTCCGCGACACTGACAGCGAGGCCCGTCTGTTCACGCAGCGCGAGATCTAGTTCACCCAAAAGCGCACCGCCGCCAGTCAGCATGACACCTCGGTCAACAATATCGGCGGCCAGGTCCGGAGGCGTCGCTTCCAACGCCGTCATGACTGCTTCGCAAATCTGCTGAACCGGCTCGGCAAGTGCTTCTGCTACCTGAGCCTGATTAATCTCGGTTTCCTTTGGCACACCATTCAAAAGGTCACGACCGCGGATTTGCATTGACTGGCCACGACCATCGTCGGGCATACGTGCCGTACCAATTGACGTTTTGATGCGTTCCGCAGTTTGTTCTCCGATCAGCAAGTTATGCTGGCGGCGTAGATAGCTGATGATCGACTCATCCATGCGGTCGCCACCAACGCGCACGGAACGCGCATAGACGATATCGCCCAGCGACAGAACTGCGACCTCCGTCGTTCCGCCCCCGAGGTCCACAACCAGGTTGCCCGGCGGGTGATTAATTTGCATCCCCTCGCCGATCGGAGCGGCAAGCTGTGCCTTGAG
>CAZMRS010000411.1:0-2948 GCA_964568435.1 uncultured Boseongicola sp.
TGATCTTTGAAGGCATTGAGCGCATCCTGATCGACATCCTGCGCCTCAACCGCGAATCCGGCCTGTCGCACGAGATCGACCCACGCGCTACAACAACCGCAGGTCGGGGACTTCAAGACCTTTATCACTGGGGTGGTTTCGGCGAACGCGGGCCGTATCAGCCCCGAAGCGGCGGCCGAAAGCAGAAACGTGCGTCTTCTCATGTGTCAATCCTTACTTTGTTCTTCTGAATGTCCAGTCCTTTCAGGTTGAGAGTCGAGGTCAAACTTCGCTCCGGAGACACCCGGTCTGGATACGTCGAGCGCATAGCCACTCGCCGGTCCACGGACCGGTTGGATCAGCATGCGGTCGATCCACAAATCCCGCTGCGTCCGAAACTGCTCGATGCCGATATCCATATCGGTATGACCTTTCGCCGGTTGCGCGACATAGGTGCCAAGCAACCGATCCCACCAGGGTAAATTGAAGCCGTAGTTCGAATTGGTTTCCTTTGGGTCAACCGAGTGGTGCACACGGTGCATATCCGGGGTGACGACGATCCACCGCAGCCAACGATCGATGGAGTTCGGAATGTTGATATTAGCGTGATTGAAGAGTGCCGTTGCATTCAGGATCACCTCAAACAAAAGAACCGCGATTGCAGGCGGGCCCAGGGCCGCGACGATGGCGAGCTTGATTGCCATCGAGATCAAGATCTCGAACGGGTGAAATCGGAGCCCTGTCGTCGCGTCGAAATCGAGGTCTGCATGGTGCATCCGGTGCAGCCGCCAAAGGGCTGGGATGGAGTGGAACATCACATGCTGGAGGTAGATCGCGAGATCAAGCAGCACCATCGAAACGAGCACCGCGAGCCAGGCCGAAATGTTGAGGTTGTTGAACAAGCCCCACCCGCGTTCCTCGGCCAGAACGGCCAGTCCAACGGCGAGAATGGGGAAGGTCAGACGCAGAATGGCGGTATCGATCACGATCAGCGCGAGGTTGTTGGTCCACCGGATCACCCGTGGAATGTCCCGACGACGCAGCGGAGCCGCGACTTCCCAAAGCGCCATGGCCGCAAGGACACCGAGGAACGCTGTCAGGCGAATAGTCGGTTCCGATCCAAGGATCGTTTCGGTCATTTTTCGGCCTCGTCCGTTTTCATGGCAGCGTTGTGATGCACATGCGGTTCCGCAGAGGTTGCCCCTTTATCACCCGCTCCGGCGGTCGCATTTCCAAAAGCGTCCATATCCTGTGCGTGTCGCTCGTCGAGGCAATTGGTCTCTAATTGCAGAGTTACCATATGGAAACCGTGGTCGTGCGTCAGCCTGTTGTACGCGTTTTCGAGAATCCCCGCGGCATCGGCCGGATCGGAATGGCGCACGTGGGCGGAAAAGGCGTGTTTGCCGCTGGTCAGGGTCCAGGCATGAACATGATGCACATCGAGGACGTCGTCCTGATCTCGGAGATCGTCGATCACTGCATCGAGGTCCGTGTCCACCGGTGTGCCCTCCATGAGGATGTGAAGGGCTTCGCGAATGACACCGATCGAGGCCCAGAGAAGCACGACCCCGAATGCAGCCCCGAGGATCGGGTCGATTTGAAGAAAACCGGTGAACTCGATCACCAGCGCGGTCACGATAATCAAAATGCTGCCCACGAAGGTCTGGATGATGTGCCAAAACGCGCCGCGCGCGTTCAGATCATCGCGACTCGATTTCCACATCAGGCCGAGCGAGATGACCTCAGTGACCAATCCGCCGAACGCCACCCAGAGCATGGGACCGGTGGGCAGATGGATCGGATTGCCGAGCCGCATCACGCCCATCCAGATGACCAAAAGCGCCATGCCCAAAAGAAAGCCGCCATTGACCAGCGCGCCGACGATCTCGGCACGGTACCAGCCGAAACTCTGTTGCGCGTCTGCTGGCCGTTGCGCGATACGCTGTGCAATGATTGCGACAAGGACGCCACCAACTGCCGAGAGCGTGTGGAACGCATCAGAGAGCACAGCGATCGATCCAGTCCAAAGACCGACAGCGAGTTCGATGACAAAGTAGATGCCTGTCAACCAGGCGGAGATAACCAGAGCTTTTCCAGATGCGGGCATATGTCCGCCGTGGGTGTTGGTAGCCATATCAGCTTTCCTTTGGTGTGTTGCTGCGACCGCGCCAGATCGCAAAGACAAGAGACAAAGCTGTGAAGCCGCCGAGCGCAATTGCTGTCCAGGCTGCGGTGCGCGCATCTCCATCCATCGCTTCGCTGCCGAAATGCGCGAGAAGAAAACTCGCTGGAATGATTCCGGCCAAAGTGGCGACGGCAAACCGCCAAAAATGCAATTTGCTGAGGCCCGCCGCATAGCTGATCATGTCGAAAGACAAGAACGGCAAAAGACGACTGCCGAACACCAGAAAAGTCAGAGTGTTCTGCGAGCCAAGAAATCCCGCTCCCAGTTTCCGTCCGACATGTTTCTCAACGAACGGGCGACCCAGTCCGCGCGCCAGTAAGAAAGCCGCGACGGCACCTAGCTCGGCGCCAAAGACAACCAATATCGTTCCCAAGGTGTGCCCGTAAGCAGCCCCAGCCGCTAGCGCGATGGGCGCGGAGGGTAGGGGGCTTGCAACGATTGCTATTGTCATGAGAGACACCACCAAGAGAGGACCGAAAATGCCGGCGGTGTCGATCCAGGCCCGGATCTGTTCGCGATCGACCCCAAGGAAGATGTCAAGTGCGCCAGAAGCCCATGCGGCAACAATGCCGACGAGAAGGCCGGCTATGGACCACTGCAAAACGCGTTCGGCAGTGAAATGTCTTATGACTGGCATCGCGTCGAGATTCGATAGTAGCTTTCGTTAATACCATTCGGTAATGCTTCCAGTGACGGGAAGGTCAAGGGGAATCTGTTTTCGATACATCTTGCTACAAATGAAGTTCGGGTCATTCGGGGAAAAGTAGACTATTTTGGGGTCCAT
>CAZMRS010000412.1:0-2939 GCA_964568435.1 uncultured Boseongicola sp.
CGTCAGCACCGTCACCTCGCTCACCGTCACCTCCGGGATGCGATCACGGGCAAAAAGCCCGCCAAACAGGATAAACAAAACAAGCGCGATGTGTCCCGCGCCCGAGATATACCAGCCAGTGCGCAAGGCCGCCTCACTCGCCCTGCCCGGTCAGCCGTGGCCCACCGTCGTCTGTCACCAAACCGATATTTGTGATCCCGGCAGCGTTCATCGCGCCCATCACGACCGCAACACGCGCGTACGGCACAGCGCCATCAGCCCGCAAAAACACCCGGTCTGACGTCCGTTCCGTCAAGATCGCCTGCAATCGCCCGATGATCTCGCCTTCGGCCACTTCAGTCGTCTGGATCAGCACCTGACCTTCGGCCGTCAGCGTGATGGTCAGCGGCTCTTCCTGCTCCGTAGGCAGGGATTGCGCGGCGGTGCGCGGCATCTCAATCGGCACGCCGACCACCTGCAAAGGCGCGGCGACCATGAAAATAATCAAGAGCACAAGCATCACGTCCACAAACGGCGTAACGTTGATCTCCGACATAGGCCGGGACCGCCGACGCCGCCCGCGCCTGCGCGACCCTCCACCGCTCTCAATAACGCCCGCGCCCATTTTAGGACGCGTCCATCTGGCGGCTCAGGATCGTCGCGAACTCATCCGCAAAGGCTTCATAACCCGCAATGATCTTGTCTGCGTCCGTCGACAGCTTGTTGTAGAAGATCACCGCCGGAATGGCAGCCGCAAGACCAAGACCTGTGGCCAACAGCGCCTCTGCGATCCCCGGAGCCACGACCGCAAGCGACGTCGATTGACTTTGCCCGATCTCGATGAAGGCAACCATAATGCCCCAGACCGTTCCGAACAGCCCGACAAACGGTGCAGTGGACCCCACCGTGGCCAGAACCGGCAAGCCTGACTGCAAGTCTTCGCTTTCCTTCTGGATCGCCACATCCATCGAGCGGTCGATCCGCACCTGTGCCCCGCCGATCATCGCACCAGACTCTCGATGCGACCGACGCCACTCTGTCATCCCTGCCGCAAATATTCGTTCGGATCGCCCTGACGGATTAGGCCCGATCTGATCGAACAGCTGGTCCAAAGGTTCGCCCGACCAAAACGACTCTTCAAAGGTCAGCGCCTCAGCCCGTGCTGCGCGATAGTCCTTATGTCGGGAGTAAATGATCGCCCAAGCCCAGACCGACGCTCCGATGAGCGCGATCATTACCAGCTTGACTGTAAGGGATGCGCGCGCAAACAGCGCCCACATCGAAAAATCCGCGTGCTGCGCAAGCGCGATGGCTTCCTGCTCCATGCCTCTGCTCTCTTCTGCCGACCCTTGTTCTTTGACGTCCCGGGCCACTTATTTCTTGGAAAGATACCTGAAGCTTATTGGAATTACCAACAAGAACGCGTGAACAGACGCTGCGTTCCAACGCCTCAGGTCAGCGCTTGGCGTATTTCCGCCGGAAGCCGTGCTGGGCGCCCGGTCTCGGACAGCGCGACCAGTGTCACCAGCGCTTCAAATAACACGTCCCCATCTCGCTCAACGACTTGCCGCATCACCAACCGCGCAGGCGTCGCACCCTCAACAGTTGTAACCACCTCAATCACATCATCGAACTTTGCAGGCTTGATGTAATCCGCCTCGACCCGTCGCACAGCAAAGACAATGCCCTCATCCGCCTTCAACCGCGCCTGATCGATCCCAACCGCCCGCACATACTCCGTCCGCGCCCGCTCGATGAACTTGAGGTAGTTCGCGTAGTACACGATCCCGGCAAGATCCGTGTCCTCGTAATACACGCGCACTGTCAGCCGATGATCCATCACGCACTCCTATACCGGCAAATCCCGCGCCGCCCGCGCCGCCAACCGCATCGCATGGCTCGCATCATCCGCCACAGCGGGCATCACCGGATCATAAGCTGCCCGAATGACCGCCGCGATATCCGGGCGCAAAACCACCTTTTCGCCAACTTGCCCCAATGGTCCCTTTTCGCGAAACGCCATGTCAGACCAAAGCACAATCGTCTGTGCCACCTGCGCCAGCGCCAAATCCTCGGCCGGCACCTTAGACATCTCACCGTCCATTCTCACGAAAACAAACGCCGCCTTGATCGCTCCATCGGGCTCGAACCGAAAAAGACGATACTGGTTCGCGTCCGCCTCCTTCAAACGTCCAACCAGCGGCGCCAAATCTGGCACCAGCCGATCCAGATCGGGCGTCTCCAAGAGCTCATCCCAGTCCCTGAAGAAGAAAAACAACAGGTTCGCACCAAGCTCCGGATCCGTCTCCGTCATCTTATGACCCGCCATAGCCACAACAGCCTCGACCGCACCCTTGATGACGGAAAGCGTCTGATCCTCGACCCCGAACACAATCGGTGCAATCGGCCGCGCCCAGCGCGCAAACAAATACGCCCCATCCGAGCGTGTGAACATCTTTTCTACATCGATCGCATCCATGACCGCGGACCTACCCCAGCAGCCTCACAGGATCCAGCCTCAGAACAAATCACCCTGCCCCGGCGACTTCGGAGCGGCCAGCCCCAGATGCGCCCAGGCCTTTGCCGCCAATGTCCGCCCACGGGGCGTGCGCTGAATAAGCCCCTGCTGCAGAAGGTAAGGTTCGATCACCTCTTCAATCGCATCCCGGCTTTCCGACAACGCCGCGGACAATGTCTCAACACCGACCGGCCCGCCGCCATAGTTCTCGGCGATCAGTCCAAGATACCGCCGATCCGCACCATCAAGGCCCAAACCATCCACGCCAAGCCGCGTCAGCGCATTGTCGGCCAACCCTTGCGTCAGCCGCCCATCCCCTTCAACAAGCGCGAAATCCACAACACGCCTAAGGAGCCGCCCCGCAATCCGAGGCGTCCCACGCGCCCGACGTGCAATCTCACGCACACCACCGTCATCTGCTTGCACACCAAGCAGCCCGGCA
>CAZMRS010000413.1:0-2933 GCA_964568435.1 uncultured Boseongicola sp.
CCGGTCAGGGGTCAGATCGTCCATGTAGATGCCATCCTGGCTCAGAAGCGTGAGCACATCCTGGCTCGCCTGGATCAAGACCGCCGCGCGTCGATCCGCCAGAGCGCGCCGTAAAGCATCAAATCCTGCACGATCCTCCGCTGTTTCGGGGAAATTCATGGCCGTAATGAAGTCAGCTGTCGAAACAGGTGTGCCGTAGAACTCTGCCGGTGTGCCAAGGGCCAGATCAGGTTGTTCTTCCGCAATCGCGGCTGGTTCGGGTGATCGAATTGGCGCAGCGACAGGGCGCTCGGGCGCGGGCATGACGCGCGACGTGGCGAACTCGGCCAATGCACTCTCCGCCCGCTTCTGGCCCTGCACGATTTCGTCGATCTTGCGTTCAACATTCGGGCCCATCGTGGTCGCCGCCATTTGCGCCTGCGTGATGTAGATCTGACGCATCGCGTCCATCGACGCTTGAAGCCGGTCACTTTCTTCACGCATCACCCGGCTTGATTTCACAGCAACCGCCCCGATCCAGATCAGGGCGATCGGGACAAGAACGGTCAGCAGCGCGATGAGGAACCGCAAAGGACCGAGGCCCTCGGCATCGCCGAGACCCACGAAGATTAGGAACGTCGCGCAAAGCACAATCCAAATGCCAGAGACGATCAGTGCGATTTTGTCCGCAGGATCAAGCGAGGTGTCAGCACCAGCCCGGCTGTATATTCCGAGATCCACAGGCGGCGTGCGTTCCGAGCTGTCAGACATGGGCAGAAATGGCCCCTTTGGTCAGGTGAATTTGATCGATAAAATTTCGTACGACTTTTCGCCGCCGGGCGTCCGCACCTCGACGCTGTCGCCTTCGTCCTTGCCGATGAGCGCGCGCGCGAGCGGTGACTTGATGTTCAGTTTGCCAGACTCGATGTCGGCTTCAGGCTCGCCAACGATCTGGTAGGTTTTCTCTTCATCGGTGTCCTCGTCGACGATCTCGACAATGGCTCCGAACTTTACCGCACCAGACATTTTCGATGTGTCGATCACATCGGCGAGCGACAGGATACCTTCGAGTTCCTTAACCCGGCCTTCAATGAAGCTCTGCTTTTCGCGGGCGGCGTGGTATTCGGCGTTTTCGCTCAAATCGCCATGCTCGCGCGCTTCCGCGATGGCGCGGATGACAGCCGGGCGCTCGACCGACTTGAGCTTCTTCAATTCTTCATTCAGCGCAACGTGACCTGCGCGTGTCAGCGGTATCTTTTCCACGTGAATTCCTTTCGCCACTTATGGCGGCAACCCCAGTCTTAAATTCAACGCGGGGGTCAAGAGTCAAGAGCGATCACGGCTTGCGCGCAAACAGATGCCGACCGTGAGCGCATTGCGTCCCGTCATCGCTTGTGGCTAGGGTGCAGAAAAGTTGTTGAGTTATGGTCCGCTCCACCACACCCCCCCACAAAACCACGCTGATCCTGATGACTGGGCTGTCCGTCCTCTCGCTCAACATGTTTTTGCCCTCGCTCGGGTCCATAGCGCGGGATTTGTCATCCGATTATGCTGTGGTGAGCCTCGCAGTGGCAGGCTATCTGGCCCTGTCTGCGGTGGTGCAGCTGATCGCAGGACCATTGTCCGACAGGATCGGACGGCGCCCAGTGGTTTTGGGATCAATCGTGGTTTTCATTTTGTGCTCCGCGGCCTGCGCTGTGGCGACGAATGTCTGGACGTTTCTCGGGTTTCGTATGCTTCAAAGCGCCATGGTGGCCTGTGGCGCTGTGGCGATGGCCGCTGTGCGCGATACGCAGGATGAACAGACGGCGGCGGGGACATTGTCGACGATCAGCGCGGCCATGGCACTGGCCCCCATGCTGGGACCCGTATTGGGCGGGTTTCTGGACACCGCGTTTGGATGGCGGTCGGTGTTTTGGTTCTACGCAGGCTCGGGCGTCGTTCTTTTGGCTCTTGTCTGGGTCGACATGGGCGAAACCCGTGTGCTGCGCACCGAAGATGAACCAAAGCCGCGGATAGCAGAGTTGCTCGGTGACGTCCGCTACTGGGCTTTTGTGCTGTGTACCGCTTTTTCGGTGGGGTCGTTCTTCATCTTTCTCGCTGGCGCACCGCTGGTGGCAGAATCTTCCTTTGATATTTCAAGCGCTGAAATTGGATTGATTATCGGCTCGATCACTTTCGGCTTCATGTTCGGTTCGTTCGTATCGGCGCGGCTCTCCAAACGGCTGGCTCTGACGCAGACCATTCTGATCGGACGCGTCCTGGCATGCGTGGGGCTTTCTGCGGGTCTTGTTGTGATGGCCTTTGTGCCGGTCACGCCGCTTCTGTTTCTGGCCACCACGCTATTTGTCGGGGTCGGGAATGGGCTTACCATGCCCAATGGCAACGCGGGGGCCATGTCGGTACGACCGGACATGGCCGGAAGCGCGGCAGGCATCAGTTCTGCTTTCATGGTTGCTCTAGGTGCCGTTCTGACATTCCTGTCCGGGTTCGTTCTGGCCGTTATCGCGACGCCGCAAGCTCTCATCATTATGATGTTGGGAAGCGCCGTGATCGGTCTTTTTGCTGCCTATGCGGCACATAGGTTTCGCAATTAGGCCCCAGAACGCTGCGGAACGGAGCAAATTCGCCGTGATCGTGATTGACGCTCGGGGGCGTTCGTCGAATAAACCCCTCTGACATGAGGCATCTGACAAGGGACCGGGACGCGCTATGAGCGAGATTGAACGCGAAAGCATGGAATACGATGTCGTGATTGTTGGGGCGGGTCCGGCTGGCCTGTCCGCAGCGATCAGATTGAAGCAACTCGACGCTGACTTGAATGTTGTGGTTCTGGAAAAAGGGTCGGAGGTCGGCGCGCATATCCTCTCTGGTGCTGTGCTTGATCCGGTCGGCCTAGATGCGCTGATACCTGACTGGAAAGAGAAGGGCGCGCCGTTGAACGTGCCGGTCAA
>CAZMRS010000414.1:0-2928 GCA_964568435.1 uncultured Boseongicola sp.
GTCGCACGGTCAGCTTCGATCTGACTGCGCTCGTCTTCGCGGAGCGAGTCATTGCCAAGACTGCCGCGCAGATCGGCCTCGGAACGGGCTCCGCGCTGGGGCGTTTCCTCTTCCGTTTCTTCACGGCGTGGGGGCTGTTCCACAATGATGTCGGGTGACACGCCCAGCGCCTGAATCGAGCGGCCCGACGGTGTGTAGTACCGTGCGGTGGTGAGGCGCATTGCGCCTTCGCCGCGCAATGGCATGACCGTCTGGACCGAGCCTTTGCCGAAGGATTTGGTGCCGACCACGATGGCGCGGCGGTGATCCTGCAGGGCACCAGCAACGATTTCCGATGCAGAAGCCGATCCGCCGTTGATGAGGACAACAACTGGTTTGCCTTCGGCGAGGTCGCCCTGCTCGGCATTGAAGCGATCCCCATCCTGAGGGTCGCGGCCACGGGTCGAGACAATCTCGCCCGCATCAAGGAAGGCGTCGGAGACAGCGACGGCCTGATTGAGAAGTCCGCCTGGGTTGTTCCGAAGATCGATGACGAAGCCGTTCACGTTGTCCATGCCGCCAAGCTCTTCAACACGTTCGGCAAGCTGGTCACGCATGCCGGGATAGGTTTGGTCACTGAACGTTGTGAGACGCAGCACTACAGTGTCGCCCACTGTACGGGACCGCACCGCCGTCAGCTTGATGACGTCCCGAACGATAGAAATGTCGAAAGGTTCTGTTTCACCTTCGCGTACCACGGTGATGATGATCTCGCTGCCAACAGGGCCGCGCATAAGATCAACCGCCTGGTCGAGCCCAAGTCCAAGGACGCTTGCGCCGTCAACATGAGTGATGAAGTCACCGGCCTGAACACCTGCCTGGTCGGCTGGGGTACCGTCGATCGGAGAGACGACCTTCACAAAGCCTTCTTCCTGCGTAACCTCGATGCCAAGTCCGCCGAATTCGCCACGCGTCTGGACACGCATGTCAGCTGCGTCATCGGGCGAAAGATAGGAAGAATGTGGATCGAGCGAGGTCAGCATGCCATTGATGGCGGCCTCGATCAGGTCGGCCTCGTCCACTTCTTCGACGTATTGAGCACGGATCCGCTCGAAAATGTCTCCGAAGAGGTCGAGTTGCTCGTAAACGGATGCTTTTCGGTCTGCTTCCTGGGCCAGCAACGGGCCCGCCACCTGCGTCGTGACAACCGCGCCCAACATCACGCCAGTCAGCGACGCCAAAAAGAATCTTTTCATTACAGTTCCCTACTCACTGTTTTTGGCAAAGCGCACCGATGGATTGACGGTTTCTCTACCTTGTCTCAGCTCAATATAAAGCGTTTCGGGCCGACGTTGACCACCTGAGACTTCCGTTTCGATCAAATTCTGTTGTTCTGCACCTGTTTTACCGCCCATCAGGCCAACTGGATCACCTGGCGCCAGGACTTGATTGCGCTGAACGTACGTCTCGCCGACACCGGCGAGGATAAGCAGTTCGCCCAGACGTGGCTCGAGTATCACGACGCGCCCCTGATCCGGAAGTTCGCCGGCAAATCGAACGGTGGCTTCGACAGGTGTTGTCACTATGGCGCTGGTCTCTGTTGCCATGATCCATCCCGGTCGGCGTATCCCCGCAGCGTCGGCTTCGTCAAAGTCACGCAAGAGCGTTCCGATGACCGGCAGTTCCCAAACTTCTTCAACAGGCGTTGCCCAGGTCGAGTCACTTGCGAATGTATCGGCAAATGCAGCCAGCGTTTCGGAAGAATTGATTAGGGCCTGCATAGCGGCATCGTCTGTCGAAACACGCTCGGGCAAGTCTGTTCGCTTGGCGATGGCCTCGGCAAGCGCTAGCCGCGCTTCGCGAATACCTTTCAGACCTTCTTCAAGCCGCTCGGTGCCAGCCTTCTGCACGGCCACCATCGCCCCGACGTCCTGCAATTCTGTAGCGAGGCTTTGAGCCCTTTCGTTCAGTGCGGGAACAAAAGCGCCTGCCAACATACCCGTGCGGATTGCCGGGAGCGGCCCATCCGGGTGCAGTGACTGCACTGCTCCGCCGCTGCGTTCGATGCTTTGAAGAGCTGCTAGAAGGCTGATAAGTTCTGCGTCCCGGCCTTCGAGGCGCTCCCGCAACACGCGTTCTTCAAGTGCCGCGCGGCGCAGCCCTTCTCGCATCGCCTCCAGACCGCGCTCGTAAGCGCGAACCGTTGTCGTAAGCGCAGCGATCCGGTTCCGTCCGCCATTGGCTTCGGACAGTGCCAGCGCCGCTTGCGCCAAATAGTCAGACGCCTCGCGCGCAATATCGCCCGGGGCCTGCTCAGCGACCGCTGGATGCGTGAGCACCAAAGCAAGGCAGATAGCGATGCGCTTCATCGTTTGATGAGGCTCCGACCGGTCATTTCCTCTGGCAGCGCGAGGCTCATCAAATCGAGCAACGTTGGCGCCAGGTCAGCCAGGCGGCCATCGCTTAGGGTCGCCCCTTTCGGACCACCAACAACGGCAACGGGAACCAGGTTGGTCGTGTGCGCCGTGTGCGGGCCGCCGGTTTCTGGATCGACCATGGTCTCACAATTTCCGTGGTCAGCGGTCAGCACCATGGCCCCGCCCGCTTTTTCCAAAGCCGCAAGGACGCGGCCCAGCCCTGTATCAACAGCTTCACAAGCTTTGATGGCGGCATCTAGATCGCCGGTGTGCCCGACCATGTCAGGGTTTGCGTAGTTGACGACAATCAAATCGTAGTCGCGTTCGATTGCGCTGACGAACTGATCCGTAACCTCAACAGACGACATCTCGGGTTGCAGATCGTAGGTGGCGACGTTGGGCGATTTCGGCATAAATCGGTCTTCGCCGTCCTCGGGGGTTTCGCGACCGCCGTTCAGGAAGAACGTGACGTGGGGGTACTTCTCGGTTTCGGCCAGTCGGAATTGCTTGAGGCCGTGCCTGGCGACCCATT
>CAZMRS010000415.1:0-2923 GCA_964568435.1 uncultured Boseongicola sp.
CTACACAGCTCAACTGGAAGACGGCTCGCAAGATGAAGGCACTGTTACGATGCGGGTGTACCGTGAGGATATTCAGCAAACGGTAGACGAAAACGGCGAACCCGGCCGCGAACCCGAGGCTGCCGAGGTCGAGCCTGGAGATGGCTTTGCCAAAAACGATAGCCTGACTGTCGCGCGATACGGGTTCAAAGTAATCAACGTCTGGCAAAACGACGAAGTGGCAAAGGCCGATGGATCGACCATCGTCGCGATCAATGGCCAGCCAATTGCGCCGGGCGAACGGATCAAGGTACCCGAGGGCGAAGTCGGCCTCACCGACAAGGGCACTCCAACCTTTGCGCCTGCGACAGGTTTCAGGATGGCGCGACTCTATCTGCCCGCACCCGAAGTCGTGTTCCAGCGCTTCATCTGGCTTAACCAGGAAGGTTATCAGGGGTTCACCCTGCTTGAGCATACTTGGTATTCGCTACAGCGCGTTCTGCTTGGTTTCTTGGCCGGTGCGCTTGTCGGCATTCCCATTGGCTACGCCATGGGCCTGACAGGCTGGGCGCGTGGTTGGTTTGACCCAATTGTCGAATTCATGCGTCCGATCCCGCCTTTGGCCCTGATTCCGCTTATCATCATCTGGTTCGGCATCGGAGAAGTCGGCAAAGTTGTCCTGCTCTTTCTTGCCGCCTTATGGATTATGATCATCGCGGCCCGATCAGGCGTGTCCGGTGTAGCCATATCCAAGGTACACGCCGCCTACTCGCTTGGCGCGTCGAAATGGCAAATCCTGAGTAAGGTCATTGTGCCGAACTCCCTGCCAGACATCTTCACCGGCGCGCGCGTCGCAATGGGTGTTTGTTGGGGAACGGTAGTTGCGGCAGAACTCGTCGCAGCGAACGTTGGCCTCGGCAAAATGATCGTGACCGCTTCGAAATTCCAGCTCACCGACATCATCATCGTCGGCATCACGGTCATTGGCATTATTGGCTTTGCCATCGAAGTCGGTATGCGCAAGCTCGAAAACTGGCTCATCCCATGGAAGGGCCGTGTCTAAACTGGACCTAGTAACTGGACCGATATTGCTGCAATATCGGTCCAGTTATGTCTATCCAGCTCAACACCTTCTTTCTTGAAAACGACCCAGATGCGACACTTCAGCATCGGATAAAGCGCGCTGTCGTCGAAGGAATTCTTTCTGGGCGCTATCGGCCGGGAGAGCGAATGCCTTCCAGCCGAGCGCTGGCCAAGCACCTCGATATCAGTCGGATCACCGTCACAATCGCATATACAGACCTTGTAGCGGATGACTACCTGGTTGCGCGCGGTCGCTCTGGCTACTTCGTGTCCGAGACAGCTCCGTCTGCTCCCCGGTTCGAAGTTCAAAGTGAGACAAACGACGGCAACTTTGATTGGGGTCGCATCCTAAGCCACCGCCCTCCGCGCACACTAAACATCTCGCGTCCTTACGATTGGCAAAGCTACCCCTACCCGTTCATATACGGCCAATCTGACCCTTCGCTCTTCGACCATCAGAACTGGCGATTGTGCGCCCTTCAAGCACTCGGCCAGAGAGATTTTACGTCGCTTACTCTGGACCAATACGAGCGCGATGACCCAAAGCTGATTGAGTACATCCAACGTCACAAGACCTCCCGACGCGGGATCCGCGCACGGCCAGAAAACATACTTATTACAATGGGAGCACAGCACGCGCTTTGGATCACTGCGCAGCTGCTTCTCACTCAGCGTCGCATCGCAGTGATCGAAAACCCCGGTTACCGCGGATTCAGAGAGATCCTCGGCGAAACACGCTGCCGCGTTGTTGAAGTCGACGTCGACGAAAAAGGGCTTCCCCCGGACAGTCTGCCCGAGCAGCTCGACGTGGTATTTGCAACGCCAAGCCATCACAGCCCCACAAATGCAACGATGCCCATGGATCGGCGCAAACGCCTGCTTGAATTGGCCGAGGAGCGTGGTTTTGTCATTGTCGAGGACGACTACGAGTTCGAGTTGGCCTTCAACCGTTCTCCGTCACCAACCTTGAAATCTCTCGATCAGTCCGGCTGCGTTGTTTACATCGGATCGTTCTCAAAATCGCTTTTTCCCGGCCTTCGCCTGGGCTTCATAATCGGGCCCACCGCTCTGATTGAGCAGGCCCGCGCTCTGCGTTCCACCATGATGCGACATCCGCCCTGGCACATTCAAAGGAATGCCGCCAATTTCATGTCACTGGGCCACTACAATGCACAGATCAATCGCATGCGCAAAGCTTTCCAAAGGCGCCGTCAGATCATGGAAACTGCGATCGAACAAAATGGTTTGACCTACGCCGTGCCCGCGCAGTCGGGTGGGTCGTGCTTCTGGATGAAAGCACCAGACCACGTCGACACCGAAGAACTCGCGATGGCGCTTCGTTCTCGCGGTGTCGTTATCGAACCGGGACATTCGTTCTATGCCCGCGGATCTGGACCTAAGAACCGATATCGGTTGGCCTACTCCTCCATCTCATCGGCCAAAATACCAAAGGGCATTGAGCTTATCGCAGAAGAGATTGCTCGGCTGGACTGAAGGAGCGAGCAAATCTGGACCTACTTTGCGTCCAACGGTTCTTTACTTAGGATCGCATCCCCGAGAACGGGACGATACATTTTTCAGGAGGACCCATCATGAAAATGACGACTGAAGAGGCATTTGTAAAAGTCTTACAACGCCATGGCATTAATCATGCGTTCGGGATCATCGGATCGGCCATGATGCCAATCTCCGATATCTTTCCAGACGCTGGCATCAACTTCTGGGACTGCGCCCACGAAGGTTCCGCTGGCATGATGGCAGACGGCTACACCCGCGCCACCGGCACAATGGCGATGATGATCGCGCAGAACGGCCCAGGCATCACACACTTCGTACACGCTGTTACGAAGGCATATTGGAA
>CAZMRS010000416.1:0-2923 GCA_964568435.1 uncultured Boseongicola sp.
TTGCCGTCGGCTTTGGATTCGAGATTCCACTCGCCATCCTCTCCCCAGCGATAACCGACCGAGCCATTCGGCGCGACAAGCACACCTGACTTTCGATCCCATCCGATGGTCTTCCATTCCGGGTTGTTTTCTTCGCCAAGCTTGCCGTCCAGATCGTCTGCCCGCAGGAACCGCCCTGGAACCAGATGTCCGTCCTTCTCATCGAGGCGGACCAACATCGGGAAGTCGCTGTATTTGCGGCAGTAGTCCGTGAAATAGTCCGACTGCCTGTCGAGATGGAATTCGCGCAGAATGACATGGCCGAAGGCCATCGCGAGCGCCGCGTCAGTGCCCTGTTTCACATTCAGCCAGACATCGCCGAATTTGGCGGCCTCGCTATAGTCGGGGCAAATCACGGCGGACTTGGTGCCGCTATACCGAGCCTCGGTATAGAAATGGGCATCAGGCGTCCGCGTCTGCGGCACGTTTGAGCCCCAGAGCAGCAGATACCCGGCATTGTACCAGTCAGCAGATTCGGGCACATCCGTCTGCTCACCCCACGTCATCGGCGAGGCGGGTGGCAGGTCGCAGTACCAGTCATAAAACGACATACAGACTCCGCCGAGCAGGCTCAGATATCGCGAGCCTGCTGCGTAAGAGACCATGGACATCGCCGGAATTGGCGAAAAGCCTATGACGCGGTCTGGTCCGTAGGTTCTGGCTGTATAGGCATTTGCTGCGGCGGTGATCTCGGTTGCTTCATCCCACGATGCGCGGACGAAGCCGCCCTTGCCGCGCGTCTCGACGTATGACGAGCGCAGGATCGGGTCGTTTTGGATTTCAGTCCAGGCCTCGATTGGCGATTTCGTCTCCCGCAAGCGCCGCCAGACCTTCATCAGCTTGCCGCGCACCAGCGGAGTCTTCACGCGATTGGCAGAGTAGAGATACCAGCTGTAAGATGCGCCTCGAGCGCAGCCGCGTGGTTCGTGATTGGGAAGATCGGGCCGGGTTCGGGGATAGTCAGTCTGTTGGGTTTCCCAAGTCACGATCCCGGACTTGACGTAGATCTTCCATGAACAGGACCCCGTACAATTCACCCCGTGGGTCGAGCGCACCACTTTGTCGTGCCGCCATCGGTTCCTGTAGGTGTCCTCCCAGTCGCGGTTTTCGCGCGTGACCTGTCCGTGGCCGTTCGAGAATTGCTCCAGTTCCTTGGATTGAAGGAAGTTCAGTCTGTCGAGCAGGTGGCTCATCTTGTGCTCCTCAACGAGGTGTTTCAGGGCTGAAGCGCGCCGTTTCCGGCGCACTCACGCAGTCTCAGATCAGGGGTTCTGGATGTAGGCGCCGGGGCGCAGGTAGAACCACCAGTTGATGGCGATGCAAATCACGTAGAACACCGCGAAGCCGTAAAGCGCGTATTGTGGTGTTCCGGCGGCCATCTGCTCCCCGAAGACCTTCGGGATGATAAAGGCGCCATACGCGGCGACGGCTGATGTCCATCCCAAAACCGGGCCGGCCTGTTCCTTGTCGAACGCCACAGCGATCGTGCGGAACGTCGACCCGTTGCCGATCCCGGTCGCCGCAAATAGGATCAGGAACAGCCCGAGGAACGGGATAAAGTACTGCTCAGGTGTGGGCGAGGAATAGGCCTGCTGGATGAAGTAGGCGACACCAAGGGCCGAGGCGACCATGACGACAGAGATCCATTGCGTCACCCGAGCGCCGCCCAGCTTGTCCGAGATCATCCCACCGATGGGACGGATCAAGGCACCGATAAATGGGCCCATCCAAGCGAACATGAGGGCCGACGGACCGTTCGGGTTCACTGTATCGTGGGTCAGCACCCCATCGACCTCGATGTGGCTGAAACCGAATACCACCTTGATGGTCAGTGCCAGCGCCGCCGAATAGCCAATGAAGCTTCCAAAAGTCATCGTATAGATGACCGTCATGGCCCAGGTGTGTTTGTTGCCGAAGATGCGATACTGACGCGTCAGATTGCGGCCGACGGGGCCGGGAATCATTTTCAGGCAAAACACCGTCAGCGCGATGACAACGGGCAAAACGATCCACTTGGACACGCCAAAGCCAGAACCGCCCACGTTCTCGGGCAGCATCAGCCAAAGACCGAAGGCCGCACAGATCAGGCCGATCAGCAGCATGCCGGTGATGATGCCGAAGGCTCCGATCGGGTTCGGAATATCGGGCGAGACATGTTCGTCACGGATGTTGTTCATGCCGAACCAGCCTGCAAAGGCCAACGGGATCAGGAACACCAGCCAGATGAAACCGGCGTTTTGGATATAGGTTTCCGACCCGGCGGGAATTTTGCCAATCAGCGTTCCGGAGGTGTTTTCCAGAATCATCGGTTCGCCGCCAAAGATGCTGAACGTCATCACCAGGGGAATGACAATCTGCATCGTGGTCACGCCGAAGTTCCCAAGCCCGGCGTTCATCCCCAACGCGTAGCCCTGGATCCTCTTCGGAAAAAAGAAACTGATGTTCGACATCGAACTGGCGAAGTTGCCACCGCCAATTCCCGACAGAAAGGCCAGCATTTGGAAATACCACAGCGGCGTATCAGGGTCCTGCAGCGCAAAGCCGGTCAGCGCTGCGGGGATCATCAAAAGGGCAGTCGTGAAAAAGACAGTGTTTCTGCCGCCCGCGATGCGGATGAAGAAGGTCGACGGTATGCGCAATGTTGCACCGGTCAAACCAGAAATCGCGGCGAGCGTGAACAATTCAGACTTCTCGAACGGGAAGCCTAGATTCAGCATCTGCACCGTGATGATGCCCCAGTATAGCCAGACGGCGAAGCCGCAGAGCAGGCTGGGAATGGAAATCCACAAGTTCCGGTTTGCGATGCCTTTGCCAGTTGAGGACCAGAATGCCTCATTGTCCGGCGTATAGTTTCTGAGATCTTGCCCCACTGTCTTTCTCCTTT
>CAZMRS010000417.1:0-2919 GCA_964568435.1 uncultured Boseongicola sp.
ACTTGCCGTAGCGCTTGGGATCAAGCGACGCCATGTCGATCTCGGCCTCACCTTCGACCATCATCTGGGCAAGGTAATAACCGGTACCGCCCGCGGCTGTGATCCCAAAGCTGAATCCTTCGGCCAACCACATATTGCGAAGACCTGGAGCCGGGCCAACGAGCGGGTTGCCGTCAGGCGTGTAACAAATCGGGCCGTTGAAATCGTCCTTCAGACCGCTATCCTCGCAAGACGGAATGCGGTGGATCATAGCTGCGTATTGTTCTTCGATCCGCTCGAGATCGAGCTGGAAGAGGTCAGCGCGGAAACTGTCCGGTACCCCATGCTCAAAACGAGCAGGCGCGCCTTTTTCGTAGACACCCAATATCCAGCCTCCGCGCTCCTCTCGAACGTAGGACTGCGCATCTGCATCGCGGATTACTGGGTGCTCGGGGTTAGACTTACGCCACTCAACCAGCGCGGGATCCTGATCCATCACGATGAATTGGTGTTCTACTGGGATTGCAGGTGTCTTGATCCCGAGAAGTTCGGCCGTGCGTTGGGCGTGGTTGCCTGTCGCCGTCACGACGTGTTCAGCATGTACGACGACCTGTTCGTCGCTCGGCACGAGGTTACCGCCCTTCTCGACCATTTTGGTACATGTCACATCCCAATGGTCACCGGTCCATTGATATCCGTCCACTTGCCACTTGCGTTCGATCATCACACCACGCTGGCGTGCGCCTTTCGCCATCGCCATGGTCACGTCGGCCGGGTTAATATAGCCATCCGTCGGATGATAAAGCGCGCCCTGCAAATCCTCAGTCCGGATCAAAGGCCACCGCTCGGATATCTGCTTGGGAGACAGCCACTCGTAGGGCACATCACAGGTTTCTGCGGTTGAAGCATAAAGCATGAACTCGTCCATGCGATCCTGCGACTGCGCCATGCGCAAGTTGCCAACAACGGAGAACCCCGCATTTAGCCCAGTCTCTTCTTCCAGCGTCTTGTAGAAATCCACCGAGTACTTGTGAATGTGGGTTGTCGCGTAAGACATGTTGAAAAGCGGCAAGAGCCCCGCTGCATGCCAAGTCGACCCAGACGTCAGCTCATCGCGCTCCAGCAACATAACATCTTTCCAACCCGCTTTTGCGAGGTGGTAGGCGATGGATGTCCCGACGGCACCACCGCCGACAACAAGAGCTTTGACATGAGTCTGCATGGCGAATCCTCTCTGCGTTGGGATGGATTTAAGCGCATTCAGGAGGTTAGCGTCAGGTCCATCCGACATGGCATCGCATAAAACCGACAACGCGAACAACGCGTTGAAAACAGTCGATCGAAAAACATCGACAAATGCACTGGCAATGACCCAAGATTGAGCAATATGCTGGGAGCAGACGCGATGTTTAGAACACTTGCTATCTTTGTTGCGGGAGCCGTCGTAGGCGCGCCCGTTGGGGCCTTTTTATGGTACGCCTTTTCACCGTTGCTATTTGACGAGGTCGTTGTTGAAACGCTAGCCGAGGCTCAAGTCGTTGCGTCTGGAAATTTCCGCGACGCGGACCGCGCGCACCAAGGAAGCGGTATCGCAGACATAATCGCGTTGGCTGGCGGTGGACACGAAGTGCAACTTCGCGAGTTTCAGGTGACAAATGGCCCCGATCTCGAGGTATGGCTTTCGACCCATCCCGATCCAGCAAAGTCTTCTGATGTTGCGAACAATGAATGGGTCGCGCTTGGACAGCTAAAAGGAAACATCGGTGACCAAGCCTACAGCGTCCCGCCAGAAGTCGACATAACGGCCTTTCAGTCAGTCGTAATCTGGTGCGAGCAGTTTGGTGTTCTGTTCTCGCCCGCCGCTTTGTCGCCTGCATCCTAACTAAATGGAGCAACTTGACACACTCACCGGTCAGATAAACAGCCTCTGGGAAGAGGCATTAGACCAGGCCGCTCTGCTGCTGTTGCCGTCCCGACTTTGGCAGATCGGTATCCTCGTCCTTTGCATACTCGCAGCATGGCTCCTTTCGCGATGGATAAAACCCCGCTTTCACGAATGGATCCGAACGCTCTCGGGAAGGCCAAAATGGCAGCTCCGCTCCCTGGTCCTCTTGCACCGGCGGCTCCCCCTTATCATCTTCACGCTCTTGATCTGGATCGCGGCGGGGATTGTGGCAGAGATCACGCCATTTATGTCGAAGCGTTTTCTCCTTGAGCTGATTGGGACAATCACAATCGCCATTTTGTTGGTCGGTGTAGTGGTCAGGTTGGTGAGCAATCCGTTCCTGCGCACCATCGTTACCTGGTTCCTATGGATCTATGTCACGCTTTACTATCTCGGGCTCATCGACGAGATCTCCGCGTTTCTTGACAGCCTCGCGTTCTCTCTCGGAGATATGCGGCTATCACTTCTAACGGTCATTCAAGCGCTGGTCACAATTGGCATCCTGTTCACTGCCGCCCGAGTGACAACCTCGACAGCCAAAACCCGCATACAGGCAAACAAAGACATCTCGCCTTCGATGCAGGTCCTTGCAGTGAAGTTCCTCCAAGTCGTTCTATTTGGAGCCGCTTTTTTTATTGGCCTGAGGTTGGTCGGCGTCGATCTCACTGGTCTTGCGGTTTTGTCCGGTGCAATTGGTGTTGGCCTCGGTTTCGGGCTCCAGAAAGTAGTGTCGAACCTTGTCTCGGGTATCATCATCCTGCTCGACAAATCGATCAAACCGGGCGACGTCATTTCGATTGGAGACACCTTCGGTTGGATCAACGCGCTTGGCGCAAGATACGTATCCATTACCACACGCGACGGCCGAGAATACCTTATCCCAAATGAGGACCTAATCACCGGCCAGGTCGTCAACTGGTCCCATTCAAACGACTTCGTACGCCTCGATATCCACTTTGGTACGTCCTACACGGACGACCCGCACCTTGTGCGAA
>CAZMRS010000418.1:0-2915 GCA_964568435.1 uncultured Boseongicola sp.
CAGTAGCTCCAGATCGGGCGACCGAGGTACCGGGGCAGCAGTGTATAGAGGATCGCGATAGCCGGCATCAGCGGCAGGTAAACAGCCGGATGGCCATAGAACCAGAACATGAACATGAACGTCATCACATCGCCGCCGCGCGATGGGTCGAACATGGCCGTGATCTGCAGCCAGTCGGTGAACATGTAGATGCCCACAAGGCCCAAAACGGGTGTGGAACCCATCAGCAGGCTGCCTTCGGATATCGCACCCCAGCCCATCAGCGGCATCTTGCTCCAGCCGGTTTTCTTGGCGGCGGCCCAGCCGTTGCGAAAGAGAACCGCACCGGCGATGAATTCCGAGATCGCCACCAGCGTTACCGCCAGATAGCCCATCCAGACCAGTTCACCGCCAACCCTGAGGGACATGGGCGGATAGAAGGTCCATGTAAAGTCGGGCCGCGAGATCACCAGAAGCACCGCCGCAAGGATCAGGAGCCAATAGCTCCATTGCGCACCGCGCGCCCACAGAAGTTCCTCGGTGCCCAGCACTTTGGGTATCATGTAATACATGATCGAGATGACCAGCGGTATTACGAAGCCGAACACCATCAGCATCCCGTGCAGTGTCATCAGCGACATGTAGGGCCGTGCGTCAAAGAACTGGATATCCGGCACCGCCAGTTCGGTGCGGAACAACATCGCCATCAGGCCACCAAGGCCCAGCATGACGACCGAGGTCAGCATGCCCTTGATCGCGATATGGCGGTAGTGGTTCGAAAACAGGAGCGTCGACAGCGTCATCTTGCCAATGACATCTTCGCTCTCCCAATGGGGCGTGCCGCCCATACGTACTGCATCATGTGGATTTGCCATCATGCATCTCCCTTGATTTTTGTGCTTGGGACGCTCATGCCTCGGCCCCTTCCACGACCAGCCACGCCTTCATCTGTGCATGGCCCACGCCGCAATAATTCAGACATTGGATCAGGTATTTGCCGGGTTTTTCCGGTGCCCGGATCCAGAGCGCGCGCTCGCGGCCCGGCTCGAACTCGGCCGTGATTCCGGCGACAGGAATGTTGAACCCGTGGATCACGTCATTGGCAAAGATGCGGAACAGCACCTTTTCACCCGGTTTCACTACCGCCGCGTTGCGGCTGATCTCGTCCTTGTCGGTGAAAAATGCAAAGCCCCACTGAAACGCAAGAACCCTGATTTCGCTATCGAACGTGCCGTCCGCTTCGGTCCTGCTCGTCTCGAGCACCTCGCCTTCTGCTGCGGCCAGCGGTTCCTGATAGGCCGAGAAGATCTCGGTACTGCGCTTGTCGCCATACCAGACCATCACGAAGAGCAGCCCGACAAAGACGAACTCCATCGAATAAGGCAGTTTCCAACGTGCCGGCAGGAACAGCGCAGCGAACAAAGCGGCGATCCCCAGGCCGAGAACGAAGAATACCAGTATCATCATTGTTGCCTGATATCCGTTCAGGCCAAGTGCGGTTTCCATAGCTGGATTTCCTCCCAAAAAATCTGCATCACTCCGCCCGACTTCTTTTGCAGGCAGAAAAATTCGATGTGATCAGAGGATCGGAGGTCGGAAGTGGAAAAACCCAATCGTTGCGGGATGCATCGGCGCGTCCGTCGGACCAAGTGCGGCCGTCATCGTGGCATTGCCATCGCAGATAGGCAGGACGCTCACCAGTAGCGCCGGCCCACAAGGGCTTCCCGAGGACATCATCATGCAACCGAACATCATGGGACAGAACTGTCCCATATCGGTATCGGGCGAGTCTACCGCCAGTTCCTGGTCAGTAGCGCCGGATACGAGAGACGCCGGTATCGTCATGCTCGTCTGGTCCAGCCCCTGAGACCGCATCGCACCAAACCCCGCGACGGCCATAATCGGAATGCTCGAAATTATCATCACAAGCAGTGCCGAAATCATTAGTCCCGTAGCCGCATAGTTCCGGTTCTGGCAGAAGCGCTGGGTCATAAATCACGTTAACATCCAGATTTTTTTTACGTCTATATTGTTGTCGACGCAAAAAAGCCGTTGAAAATAAAATCATATTTTCTCTGCATTATCTGAAGGTTACCAAGAAATCGAGGCTTGTCCGACAGATCACAACCGACCTCACAAAGGACAGTGACTCTGCCCTTTATCGGCTGCTCCTGGAGGCCGAGCGCGTCCGCCTGGTCTTTTGCACACCCGTCCCAAAACGCCTCAGCAGCCCGCTCCTGAAGCGGTTCTTGGCTTTAAAAGTGCAGGCCCGCGAGAGCGCCGATCTGCCCAGCGGATGTGCCGCCAATCTCGCCAAGGGGGCGTGTTCTCCTTCGTGAAAGCGTGAACGTCTCCGCTGCAGATGGACTGGCTCCAATCGGAGACCGGAGACCTCAGGACGCTTCCCAAGATCTAAGCAAGGCGATGACCGCGGAGTCTTTAAAGGCAGCGCGAGGCGCAATCGCGCTGGCGTTCTGAGTTCTGCCGGGACTCAGCGCCACTGCAACGACTGGGCCGCTCGTTCGGGAAGCACAACGTCACCTTGCGCATTGACAGTCGCATCCCATTGCGGAGCTCATCGCTGAGGAAGAAACCAGGAAGTTGTGCGGGACGATCACTCTGGACGTAATGCGGCCCCTGCAGGCCTCCGACGCGGGCGGTCGAGCCCGGGCAGCAGCAGGGATCGTTCAAATGTTGGCGATCGCGAAGGAGGCTGGCGTCGATCCAGGACAAGCGCTCAACTTGGTCAACTGGGATTAGGCCGTTCGCGCCTGCCGCTTAGGTCCTAGGTCGCCCTGCCACGGCAAAGCGATCCGGTATCGTCGGCGAGTCACGTTAGAACCCCGACAAGGCGCGGTCTGACCTCCTACTTTCCAGGCGCGGCGCAGGCCGACACAGATCGATACTGGGGTCGGCCAATCCATCGTGAAGCGAAC
>CAZMRS010000419.1:0-2905 GCA_964568435.1 uncultured Boseongicola sp.
GCAGCGTGCCGTCTGCCGCGCGGGCCGCTGGCCGTAAGTGCCTGTTTCCGCGGGCCAAGTCACCGCCCCGGTCGGTGAATTGGCCCGCGGAAACTGGAACTTGCGGCTAGAGGCGCGCGCGGCAGACGGCACGCTGTTTCGCCAGCGCATCGTCATTTGGGTCGGGCTATGACCGCGGCCCGCAAAGCTTGCACTGCCGAGCCTCGCGCTGTTGCAGAGGCCGTGGAAACTGGTGCGCCGACACATCAGCTTTATCTGCCAACGATACATTGTGCGGGCTGTATTCGCACGGTTGAAGACACACTCGCGCGATTGCCGGGCGTCAAAGCTGCACGGGTGAATCTGTCGCTTAAGCGCGTCGCTGTAACTGCTCCACAGAATGCTGATCCCACGCCGTGGATCGAAGCGCTGGCTGAGGCTGGGTATGAAGCACATGAAGCGCAGTCGGTAAAATCGGACGACGCCAGCGACCGCGAACTCCTGATGCGCCTGGGCGTTGCGGGCTTCGCCATGATGAACGTGATGCTGCTCTCCGTCGCAGTCTGGTCTGGCGCCACCGACGCGACTCGCGACTTGTTCCATTGGATCAGTGGCGCCATCGCGATCCCGGCGGCCATGTTCTCGGCCCAACCGTTTTTTAAGAATGCGTGGTCGGCACTCAAAGCGCGTTCTGTCAATATGGACGTGCCGATCTCAGTGGCGATCCTCCTCGCGTTGGGCATGTCGGTTTACGAAACCAGCGCAGGCGGCGAACATGCTTACTTCGACGCCGCGCTTTCGCTGACCTTTTTTCTACTGGCAGGCCGTGTTTTGGATCAGCGCATGCGGAAGGCCGCGCGGTCGGCGGCGCAAGATTTGGCGGCGTTGGAGCCGAGCCGCGTCATGGTTGTTCGAAATGATGAGCGCCAGAGCATCGCCGTCTCTGACCTCGCTATTGAAGATGTGATCTGGCTCGCAGCGGGGACGCGCATCCCTGCCGAGGCGGTGCTCGAAGACGGAACTGTCGACGTCGACAGAAGTCTTTTGACCGGCGAAAGCGATCCCGTCACCGTCCGAAAGGGGGAACGCCTCTTTTCTGGCGATGTCACGCTGACCGGTCCGATCACTGCGCGGGTTTCAGCGGTGGGCGAAGACACGATGCTGCGCTCGATCATGCAGCTTGTTGCGCGCGCCGAAGGTGCGAAGAGCCGCTACTCCGGTCTCGCTGACCGTGCGGCGCAGGCCTATGTGCCCATCGTGCATCTGACAGCGCTCGCGGCTTTTATTGGGTGGCTCTGGGTCTCGGGCGACGTGCGGTATTCCCTCAACGTTGCGGTGGCGACGCTCATCATCACGTGTCCTTGCGCGCTCGGGTTGGCAGTTCCGGCTGTGGCCGCGGCTGCAACGGGTGGGTTGTTCCGGCGAGGGCTTCTCGTGAAGTCCGATACCGCACTCGAGCGGCTTTCCGGCGTGGACACCGTTGTTTTCGACAAAACCGGCACCTTGACGCGGCCCACACTGTCCATCCCGGACAGTCTGAGCGCCGAAGACATAGCCGTTCTTAAAGCATTGGCGCTTCAATCGGATCATCCGCTTTCGAAAAGCCTGGTGTCGCAACTGAAGGGCGTCATCCCCGCGCCTTTGTCCGATATTCAAGAGATCGCGGGGACGGGGGTACGCGCGACCTATAAGGGTGCCGCCGTTCGTCTTGGCCGGGGGGCCTGGATTGGAACGGACGCACCAACGGCTTTCGAAGCTGGAAAGATTTACCCTCTTGCGTCCAGCGAAGTTCTCCTTCCCGGGGCGCGGCAGGGCATTGAAGATGTCAAAGCCATGGGTCTGTCTATCCACGTTCTGACCGGCGACACCGATGAAAAGGCGCGAAAGCTTGCCCGCGACCTTGGACTTGAGAATGTCGTCGCCGGTGTCGATCCAAAAGAGAAACTGGCCTTTATTGAGGCTCTGAAGTCCGACGGCCATAGCGTTCTTATGGTCGGCGACGGGCTGAACGATGTTGCAGCCCTGACGGCCGCAAACGCCGCAATCTCTCCTGGGACAGCGTTGGAAGCCAGCCGATCCGCAGCGGACGTCGTTCTTGTGTCTGGCAGGATGCAATCCGTCGCCGAGGCCCTGAAAGGCGCGCGCTTGGCACACCGGCTGATCTTGCAGAACTTCGGATTTGCTGCCGCCTACAACATGGTTGCGATCCCGCTGGCTGTTCTTGGATTTGCCTCACCGCTCATGGCCGCATTGGCCATGTCAATGAGTTCAATTACAGTCACCGTCAACGCATTGCGCGCGAGGTAGTCAAATGAATGTTCTTGTCATTCTTGTTCCCAGTTCCTTAATTTTGGGCCTCGGTGCCCTGATCGCTTTTGTCTGGACAATTCGCAACAACCAGTACGAAGACATGGAAGGTGACGCGCATCGTATTCTCCTCGACGACGCGCGTGATGCGGGCCCTCCAGACGCAGGCACCGACGCGTAACCCCGTACACGTAAGGTTTCACTTTTCGCAATAATCCTCACGCGGACCCGGGGTGTCGTTCGCGTTTTTGAAAGAGTGAAACAGCGGCGACAGTTTGGCAGCGCGCGCGCAACAACAGATCCGAGGATTTGAGCGCAAAAAAATACTTAGAAAACAGCGTTGTAAAATAAGGCTGGCAAGGCTCTGCCGATCCAAGGGCAGTTTTCCACAGAAGAATTCTTTCGCCGGCGTAATCACCACTTTTCTGCCACATTTCTACTTGCCGTCAGTCTGGAATTACCGAGTTTCGGTTCGTTCCGGCCCCTTGCGCGTTCGTCGCGACAGCCGGTTCAGCCAATCATCTGAGTGCATTTTCATAGCACGAAAACCGGTGCGCAGGCGGCGATAGCCGCTCGCGCCAACAGGAGAGGATTGCCATCAATACGACGGCTTATTCCC
>CAZMRS010000420.1:0-2903 GCA_964568435.1 uncultured Boseongicola sp.
GTAAGATACCAGCGCCTCAAGACAGTATTTAACATAATATTGATTATGCGATTATTGCCTCACGCTAATGACGTGCTACCCCAACGCATATCCTGCGCCTCGCACCGTTCTCAGCGGGTCATCCCCTCCATGGCTGCACAACGCTTTTCGCAATCGCCCGATGTGTACATCTACCGTCCGCGTATCGACATAGATGTCTCGGCCCCACACACGGTCCAGCAACTGCTCACGCGACCAGACGCGGCCTGGCTTTTCCATGAATGTGCTGAGAAGCCGGAATTCCGTTGGTCCAAGTTTCACTTCATCACCGTCGCGCATCACACGATGCGTTTCGGAATCGAGCGTAATATCCGCATACTCCAGTCTCTCACCAATCGCCGCAGGCCGTGTTCGGCGCAGCTGAGTGCGAACGCGTGCCATCAGTTCGACCACAGAGTAAGGCTTAACCATGTAATCGTCCGCGCCGGTCTCAAGACCCCTGACCTTGTCCACTTCCTCGCTGCGCGCACTTAACATAATAACAGGCACATTCCGCGTTTCGGCACTGGCCTTAAGTCGACGACAAATTTCAATGCCTGAAACACCCGGTAGCATCCAGTCCAGCAAGATAATGTCCGGGTTTGTCTCATCGACAAGCAACAATGCCTCGTCGCCATTGTCCGCTTTGGTCACCCGAAACCCTTCGGCCTCCAGGTTGTAGGTCAACACTTCAAGCTGTGCGGTCTCATCTTCGACCACCAAAACGCTTGGAGCCACAGTCGACATCTTGTCAGAACCCTTCTGCTATATAAGCGGTTTTGTCCTTCTTGGGTCGCGCATCATCCGGCATTGCGCCCGTAACCAGGTACACCACCTGCTCCGCAATGGACGTGACGTGATCGCCCATGCGTTCAATATTCTTCGCAATGAAATGAAGGTGCATACATGCTGTTATGTTGCGCGGGTCTTCCATCATATGCGTCAGCAATTCGCGGAACAGCGCCGTGTACATCTGATCCACGTCCTCGTCCCGTAGAATAACCTGTGTTGCCAAGGACTCGTCGCGCTGAATGTATGCGTCCAAGGCGTCTTTCAGCATCATCTGGACCTCGCGCGACATCCTGCGGATCGAAGAGCTTGTGCCGTTGACTTCGGGCATCCCGGCAAGAATGGACGTCCGTTTCGCCAGGTTCTTGGCATAGTCGCCGCAACGCTCCAGGTTCGCGCTGATCTTGATTACCGTGAGAACCGTACGCAGATCCCCTGCCGTCGGCGCACGCAGCGCGATAACCCGTGCCGCCTCTTCATTGACTTGCTCTTCCAAGCCATCAACCGCTTTGTCGGCTTTCCGCACGGTCTCGGCCAACTCGACATCGTGTTCAGCTAGAGAGCGCGCACTGTCGAGGATGGCCGTTTCGACCATCCCGCCCATTTTCATCAAAGTCGCCTGAAGCGCCTCTAGGTCTCTGTCAAACGCCGAAGCGATATGTGGATCATTCATAGTTCTGCTCTCAATGCCCTACCCGATCCGGCCGGTGATATAGCTTTCCGTCCGGCTGTCATCGGGGTTGGTGAATATATGTCCTGTCTCGCCGTACTCAACGAGATCGCCCAAATGGAAGAATGCTGTTTTTTGGCTAACCCGTGCAGCCTGTTGCATGGAATGTGTAACAATAACAACAGAGTAGCGCTTCCTCAGATCATCAATCAGCTCTTCGACCTGAGCCGTTGCAATCGGATCCAACGCCGAACATGGCTCGTCCATAAGAAGAACTTCCGGCTCGGTTGCGACGGCACGCGCTATACAAAGACGCTGTTGCTGACCACCTGACAACCCGGTCCCTGGCTGGTCCAGACGATCTTTCACTTCGTCCCAAATCGCCCCGCGCCGCAACGACTTTTCTACGATCTCATCCAAGTCAGCCTTGGAGTTTGCGAGCCCGTGGATACGCGGGCCATAGGCCACATTGTCATAAATCGACTTAGGGAATGGGTTCGGCTTTTGAAACACCATGCCGACCTTCGCACGCAACTGCACAGGATCGACGCGTTTGTCGTAGATGTCCTCGCCATCAAGCTCGATCAAGCCTTCGACACGGGCAATATCAATCGTGTCGTTCATCCGGTTCAAACACCGCAAGAACGTCGACTTTCCGCACCCAGACGGACCGATGAAGGCAGTCACGGTCTTGTCTTCGATATCAACCGACACGTTCTTGATGGCGTGGTTGCTGCCGTAGAAGACATTCACGTCCTTGGCCGCGATCTTTGTTTCTTTCATATCGGTCGTTCTTTCGGTGATCCGCATGTCGTTCATGGTCAAATACCTCTCTACCACCGACGCTCAAAGCGGCGACGCAAAATTATGGCGATGGCATTCATGGTCAGCAGGAATATCAGAAGAATAATGATCCCGCCCCACGCCTTTTCATAAAAGCTCACGTCCGCACGTGCGGCCCACGTGTAAATCTGTGCAGGCATAGCCGAGTTTGGCTCGACAAAGCCTTCCACAAAACCATCTGGATACCCTCGGGCGACAAAGCCAACCATGCCGATCAACAACAGCGGTGCCGTCTCGCCCAGTGCCTGCGCCAATCCGATGATAGTCCCCGTCAGAATACCCGGCATGGCCAAAGGGAGCACATGGTGGAACACAGCCTGCATCTTCGACGCCCCTACCCCAAGTGCAGCCTCTCTGATCGATGGGGGCACAGCTTTCAACGAAGCGCGCGTTGAAATGATGATCGTCGGTAGCGTCATCAGCGTCAGAACAAGTCCGCCAACCAGCGGGGCCGATTGCGGCAAGTGCATAAACTGAATGAACACAGCCAGACCAAGAATACCGAAGACAATCGACGGCACCGCGGCGAGGTTCGAGATGTTCACTTCAATCAGGTCCGTAAAGCGATTCTGTGGGGCGAACT
>CAZMRS010000421.1:0-2884 GCA_964568435.1 uncultured Boseongicola sp.
CTTCGGCCCGCTCTAATAGTGTTTCCAGATCACCGTATTCATTGATGAGAAGCGCCGCGGTTTTAACGCCGATTCCGGGCGCGCCGGGAATGTTGTCGACGCTGTCACCAGCCAGAGCTTGCACATCGATGACCTTGTCGGGCGCAACGCCAAACTTTGCGACGACACCATCACTGTCGATGCGAACATTCTTCATCGCGTCGAACATTTCCACACCGTCACCAACCAATTGCATGAGGTCCTTGTCAGAACTCACGATGGTGACGCGTCCGCCTGCTTCGCGCGCGCGGCATGCGAGCGTCGCGATGATGTCGTCAGCTTCGAAACCCTCCTGTTCCAAGCAAGCGATATTAAAGGCGCGGGTCGCTTCGCGGGTCAGTGGAATCTGTGGGCGTAGATCCTCGGGCATTGCATCGCGGTTCGCCTTGTAAAGGTCGAACATTTCGTTGCGGAAGGTATGCGACCCCTTGTCAAAAACCACCGCGACGTGGGTCGGGGCATCGGCGCCTTTGTTATCTTCGACCGTCTTCCAAAGCATGTTCACGAAACCGGAAACCGCGCCAACAGGTAGGCCGTCAGATTTTCGTGTGAGCGGCGGCAGCGCGTGATAAGCGCGGAAAATGAAGGCTGATCCGTCAATCAGACTAAGGTGATGTCCTTTGCCAAACGCCATGTATACCGCCCGTGATTAACCTGCTGCTTTGATGCCTGAAAGGCACCGGGCGTGCAACGACAAGAGACGTTGCAAAGCGTTAGTTGAGCGTCGCTCCCACGGGAGGCGCATCCCGCAGCCCCGCTTTTATTTCAGCGCGCCAACGCGCATGGACGATTTCTTGGGGCACCCAATCATAACGTGTGTCTTCGGGAACAACGCCCCAGTAGAGACGCCCGCCGAAACGCCATGGATCAAGTACCATCGCGTCTTCCAAGCTTCCGCCTTTTGGAGCCAGCAAAACCGTAGAATGATCGATCAACCAATCGCTTTCCGAATTGGCAATGGCGCGAAGAATGTCAAAGCTTTGGAAGTTCTCGGTTTCAAAGCGTTTTTCGAGATCCTCCGCCCAATGCCAGCATAGGCCGCGGGGACGCAGCCCCATGTTGACCTTGATGTTATGGATCAACGGCGGATCGGTGATCTCGTATTCCTTTGCAAGGACGGCGGTATAGCTGAAAGCAATTCGCGCGGCGCGCGCGGCTTCCTCAGGGTCAACACCGGGTCCGAGCGCGAGAAGCCCGGCTTCCAATTGCGCAACTTCGTCAGGTTCAACTTCTGAAGGACCGTAAGACCCACAGGCCGCCAAACCTACCGAGACTAAGATAGCTGCCACCAAGTTTTTAGTGCGCACTGCCCTGTCCTCTTTTTGTGAAACTCTTATCGTCCCTTGAAGAGACCACCCAGAATTCCGCGTACAATGCGTCGTCCAGTCGTTCCCTTCAATTCCTTGACAACAACCTTTGTCAAAGCTTCGCCAAACCCGCCAGAGGACCGACGCGAAGATCGGGATGTTGAGCGCCCGACGCGCTGACCTTCGTAGCGTCTCGCAGCTTTGAATTCACGTTCCTTCGCTTCGGCTTCAGCTTCAAGCCGCTCGGCCTCTTCAGCTTCTTTGGCGGCAGTTTCTGCACGTCCGCGCAGAATTTCATAGGCGCTCTCGCGATCTTTCGTATTTTCATATTTGCCGAAAACCGGAGACCCTTGGATGGTTTCCTGACGCTCTGCCGGCGTGATCGGTCCCAGTTGGGACGATGGTGGACGGATGAGTGTCCGCTCGACCACACCAGGTGCGCCCTTCCTTTCCAACATCGAGGTAACTGCTTCACCGACTCCGACTTCACGGATCGCATCTTCCGTGGAGAACCTCGGGTTGTCTCGATACGTTTCTGCTGCTTGCTTAAGCTCTCTACGGTCTTTTGCCGTGAACGCGCGCAAGGCGTGCTGCACGCGGTTGCCCAACTGACCCAGAATATCCTCGGGGACGTCCGCTGGATTTTGCGTCACAAAATAGACACCGACACCTTTCGAGCGAATGAGCCTCGCGACCTGTTCCACCTTGTCGACAAGTGCTTTTGGCGCGTCATCAAACAGCAAATGAGCCTCGTCAAAGAAGAAAACAAGTCTAGGCCTGTCTGGATCACCGACTTCGGGAAGTTCTTCAAACAATTCAGACAGCAACCAAAGCAGTGACGTTGCATACAATCGTGGTGAACTCATCAACTTGTCGGCCGCCAGAATGTTTATGCGGCCACGACCATCCACATCGGTTCGCATGATATCGGACAATTCCAGGGCGGGCTCACCGAAGAATTGTGTGGCTCCCTGGTTTTCAAGCACAAGAAGTTGACGCTGGATTGCCCCAATAGAAGCTGTTGAAATGTTGCCGTAGCGCAGGGATAGCTCGCCGCGGTTTTCGCCGATCCAAACAAGCATGGCCTGCAAGTCTTTTAGATCCAAAAGCGGCATGCCTTCTTCATCAGCGACTCGAACCGCGATATTCAGAACACCTTCTTGCGCTTCCGTAAGCTCAAGAAGGCGGGCCAAAAGAAGGGGGCCCATTTCGCTGACCGTTGTCCGAATTGGATGTCCTTGCTGGCCGAACAAATCCCAGAACGTCACCGGGAAAGATTCGTAGTCGTAGTCAGTAAATCCAATCGTTCCGGCTCTCTTCATGAAAGCATCGTGGAGTTTGAAGTTTGTAGACCCCGAACGCGCAAGTCCTGAAAGGTCGCCCTTCACGTCGGACAAGAACACCGGAACGCCTGCGGCGGAAAACCCTTCAGCCATAATCTGCAGAGTCACGGTTTTGCCGGTGCCGGTCGCTCCTGCCACCAATCCATGGCGGTTGGCGTACTTTAGCAAAAGACCCTGATGAACTGCGTAGCCTTC
>CAZMRS010000422.1:0-2879 GCA_964568435.1 uncultured Boseongicola sp.
GAAGACGTTCAAGTATTTAAGCCGGCGCGAGTTGTCTATGACATGGTCGAAGCGAACACCGGAGCAACGCCCAATGAAGTGCTGTTCGTCTCGGCCAACGGATGGGACGCTGCAGGCGCTGCCGCTTACGGTTTCCACACGGTCTGGCTCAACCGCGCAGGTGTCCCCGTCGACCGACTGCCCGGCCAACCGCAGCACGTCTTGCCTGACCTCTCCAATGTCCCTGAATTGGCAGGGTCTCTCTAATGCCAACATTCGCGGCTCCCGACGGCGCAGAGCTGTTCTACACAGACGAAGGTGACGGCATCCCCGTCCTTGCCCTCGCAGGTCTCACCCGCAACGGCACCGACTTCGACTATGTCACTCCGCATCTTGAGGGTATTCGCCTCATCCGCCTCGACTACCGCGGTCGCGGCAAGTCCGCGTGGACCGGTGCGGACACCTACACCATACCGACCGAGGCAGGCGACGCACTCGCCCTCCTCGACCACCTCAAGATCGACAAAGTCGCGATCCTCGGAACGTCGCGCGGCGGCCTGATCGCGCTCCTCCTTGGCCTCACCGCCAAAGACCGCCTCGCTGGCATCTGCTTCGTCGATGTGGGCCCAGCGCTTGAAACAACAGGCCTCGATGTCATCAAGGACTACATCGGCAAAAACCCGGTCCAGAAATCCTACGCGGAAGCCACCGCTATGCGCGCCAAGCTTCTGAAAGGGTTCGAAAACGTCCCCGAAAGCCGTTGGCGCGAAGAGGTCGAAAAACACTACATCGAGACACCCGATGGTCTGCAAATCAACTATGACCCGGCGCTCCGCGATGCGGTACTTGCGGCTGGCACGCAACCCACGCCCGACCTCTGGCCGCTCTTCGACGCGCTCGCGGGCCTCCCTCTCGCCCTTATCCGTGGCGAGAATTCCGATCTCCTCAGTGCCGCCACTGCAGACGAAATGCAACGCCGCCGCCCCGACCTCATACGCGCCGACATCGCCGATCGTGGCCATGTCCCCTTCCTTGATGAACCCGCATCCCTAAAGGCCTTGAACTCATGGATAACCTTGCTGTCGGCATAGCCGATGTCGAAGCTGCCGCAGACCGCATCAAGGGCCACGCGGTCCGCACGCCGCTCCTCAACGCGCCGCTCCTAGATGCCGACATCGGACGGCGCATCTTCGTCAAAGCCGAGTGCCTCCAGAAAACAGGTTCGTTCAAATACCGAGGCGCTAAAAACGCTGTTCAGTCGCTCTCTGACGAAGATCGGAATACCGGCGTCATCGCCTTCTCGTCGGGCAACCACGCACAGGGCGTCGCCCTTGCCGCCCGCGAAGCCAAGGTTTCCGCAGTCATCATCATGCCCGCTGACGCGCCGCAAATGAAAATCGACAACACCCGCGCGCTCGGCGCAGAAGTCGTTCTCTATGACCGAGCCACGGAAGACCGCGACGAGATCGGGGCGCGCATATCTCAGGAACGCGGCCTCACCCTCATCAAACCTTTCGACAACCCATTCGTCATCGCCGGACAAGGCACCTCTGGCCTCGAGATCGCCGAGCAAGCCTCCGAAGCGGGCATCGAAGACGCCGATGTCCTCGTTTGCTGCGGCGGTGGCGGCCTCACCTCGGGCATCGCCACCGCCATCAACGCCAAGGCCCCGGGCTTCAACATCCATCCCGTCGAACCCGAAAACTTCGACGACGTCACCCGCTCTCTCGCCTCTGGTAAAATCGAGGAAAACGAAAAACGCTCCGGGTCCCTCTGCGACGCAATCATCACCCCAAGCCCAGGCCAGCTTACCTTCCCGATCATGTCCGCCCTTTGCGGTCCTGGCGTCATCGTCACCGAAGAAGAAGCGCTCCGCGCCATGGCCATCGCCTTCACACGCCTCAAAGTCGTCCTTGAACCCGGTGGAGCTGTCGCCCTCGCCGCTGCACTCTTCCATCGCACTGACGACAAGGACGTTATCGCCGTCGCCTCTGGCGGCAATGTAGACGCCGCCGTCTTCCGTATGGCATTGGACAAATACGCCTGAAGCCTTCTGGAGGGGCCGAACATGCTCATCGCCGATCTCGACGGATTGAAAACACACTACCGCGACGACGGTGATCCGCACGGACGGCCAATTGTCTTCGCCAACTCCCTCGGCACCGACTTGCGCATCTGGGACAAAGTCGTTGAACGCCTCCCGCAAAACTTGCGCATCATCCGCTACAACATGCGCGGCCACGGCCTGACCGACGCGCTCGATCCGCCCTACTCAATGGGTGCGCTCATCTCCGACGCCGAAGCTCTTCTTGACCACCTCGGCGTGCGCGACACCGTTTTCGTCGGTCTCTCGATCGGCGGATTGATTGCCCAGGGCCTCGCCGTCAAACGCCTCGACCAGATGCGCGCCATGGTCCTCTCGAATACAGCCGCCAAAATCGGCACGGTCCAAACCTGGCAAACCCGCATCAACGCCGTTGCCGAAAACGGTTTGGACAGCATCGCCGAAGACGTGATGAAGCTCTGGTTTGGCCCAAAATTCCGACAATCAGACGAACTCTACGCTGCACGCAACATGCTGACACGCCAACCCGTGCGCGGCTACGTCGGGTGCGCCGCCGCGATCGCAGGCACCGATTTCTACACGACCACGGCCAACCTCACGCTTCCCACACTCGTGATCGCAGGCAGCGAAGACGGCTCCACGCCGCCCGACCTCGTGCGCGAAACTGCCGAGCTTGTCAAAGGGCACCGTTTCCACCTGATCCGCGGTGGCGGCCACGTTCCCTGCATCGACAAACCCGACGACTACGCCGAAGCGCTCACGTCCTTCCTAAAAGAGATCGGGCACATCTGACCCCATGCGCCTGCCCCTGATCTTTGTCATCACCACGACAGTC
>CAZMRS010000423.1:0-2872 GCA_964568435.1 uncultured Boseongicola sp.
AGCCGATGAAAAAGCCCGCCTTTCCGGTGCGCTTGGAAGAGCTTTTGACTCAATCTCCTCAGATAAAGACCTCGAAGCGACCGTGATTCTCCAAGAGAAAAGCAATACTCAAGCAAGCCACGAGAGCATCGTTCGACAGTTTCTCGACGCGTTGGAAGAACGAGACTTGGACTCGGCCAATCGTTTTCTGGGTGATGGGTTTCAGTTGGTGTTTCCGGGTACTGCCCCGATGCGCCGTCTGGACGAACTCGTGGCCTGGGCAAGACCCCGTTACAACTATGTTAAAAAGGATATTGCTACGGTCGAGGTGTCGCCCACCTCAGATGGAGCCGTGGTGTACGTAATCGGCACTCTCTTTGGCGAATGGCCAAACGGCACATCTTTCGCAGACATCCGTTTCATCGACCGGTTTGAGATCGAGAAACAACTCATCGTGAGACAGGACGTTTGGAACGACATAGCCGAGGTCCGTCCATCATGAGTGGCATTGATCCCATTACCCTTGCCGTTCTCGCCGGACGCATGGAGCAGATCGCGGACGAGATGGACGCAACGCTCTTTCGGGCAGCATTCAATCCCATCATTGCCGAAGCGCACGATGCCTCACACGGCTTGTACCACGCCGAAACAGGCGACACACTGGTGCAAGGTAAATCGGGGCTACCGATCTTTGTCGGCGTCATGTCTTTTGCAGTGAAGGCAGTCATCGACAAAGCTGCCGAATCTGGAGACTTGGCCGACGGCGACATTTATATCTTCAACGATGCACACTTGGGCGGCACCCACCTATCGGACATGCGGCTTGTCCGGCCGTACTTTCGAGATGGTGAGTTGTTTTGTTATCTCGCGAGTGTTGGTCACTGGCATGACGTCGGCGGTGCGGTTCCGGGAAATTACAACCCATCCGCGACCGAGGCATTTCAAGAGGCATTCGTCCTTCCGCCAGTAAAGCTGGCGCGAAAAGGTGAGTTGCAGCAAGACATCATAGACATTCTTCTCCGTAACACACGACTTCCGCAATCTGCATTGGGTGATTTGAACGGCCAACTCGGTGCGCTGGATCTTGGCGCGAGGCGGCTCGACGAATTGCTCGACGACTATGGTGCTTCAACCGTCGCGGAAGCTTTACAAGCTCTGGGAGACAGGGCCGAAACGCTCATGCGCTCCGAGATAGCGTCACTTCCAAATGGCCGGTGGGAAGCCGTTGACTACCTTGATAATGACGGCATTTCTGATGTGCCGTTGGCAATTCGCGTCGCCCTCGAAATTGACGACGATCACATGGTGTTGGACTTCGAGGGGACGGCGGACGTGACAGCAGGCCCGGTAAACATCGCTCTGCCAACCGCTGTCGCGACTGCATACGTCGCGATCAAGCACATCTTTCCAGACTTGCCCGCAAACGCTGGTGTCATGCGCCCCATCGACGTTCGCGTCCCCGATGGAAGCTTGTTGTCGGCTGAATTTCCAGCGCCAGTGGGCGGTTACACAGAAACCATCTTGCGCATGATTGACGTGATCTTTTCTGCGGCCTCGCAAGCTGCGCCGGACCGCGTCGTAGCCAACGCGTATGGAACAATCAACGCACTTTCCATCGCGGGAAAGCGTGACAATGGGCAACCCTGGGTGATGTTCAGCTTCTTCGGCGGAGGCCACGGCGGCAGCCCAGAAAGTGATGGGCTTAATCACGGCAATGCTCCAATCTCGACTGCCACCATTCCACCAATGGAGATCTTGGAGGCCGCGTATCCCGTCATGTTCAGACAGTGGGCCCTAAGACCAGACAGCGCTGGCGCAGGTCAGCATCGCGGCGGCTTGGGCGCTGTCTACGAGATCGAACTGCTTGCTGACAGTGCCAATGCCTTCCTTTTTGGAGAGCGCGGAAGGTTCCCACCACAAGGAGTCGCTGGGGGCAAAGAGGGGGCAAAGAACTGCTTTGCATTTGAGCAAGACGATGGATGGCATACCCCTCCACTTGCATCCAAAATGTTGGGTATTGGGCTAAAGAAAGGGCAAGCTGTCAGACTCGAAACGCCGGGCGGCGGTGGTTACGGAGACCCAATTGCCCGTTCCGCGGACTCAGTCGCGCGTGATGTCCAAGCAGGCTACCTGACTCCGGGCGAAGCCAACAATAAGTATGGCTCTTCGTGGAATGAGGATCGATCATGAGCAAGATGATCGGAGTCGACGTCGGCGGAACATTCACTGACGTATTTGTACTCGATGAGGACGCTGGCAACGCCGAAGTTGCTAAAGTCCCAACCACGCGCCCCGACCAATCCGGAGGTTTCCTCGACGGAATACAGTCGCGAGTCAGCGATCTTTCGCAAGTCGCTGCAGTAGTCCATGGCACGACCGCAGGCACGAACGCTCTGCTCGAACGAAAGGGCGCAAAGGTTGGAGTCATCACAACCGAGGGTCTTCGCGATGTGCTTGAGATGCGGCGACGCGACCGGCGGCATACATGGGGCTTGCGCGGGGATTTCGAACCCATCGTCGAACGCAGCCTGAGGCGAGAAGTCCCTGAACGCACACTTGCCGATGGGACCATCCGGACTCCTGTTGATGTGGAAGCGGTCGAAGCGGCCGCCCTTTCACTCGCTTCCGAAGGTTGCGAAGCAATCGCAGTTCTGTTCGCCAATGCTTATGCAAACCCGAAAAACGAGCAAGTTGCGCTAAGAAGAGTCCGTGAACTTTGGCACAATCCGCATGTGTCGGGATCCTCTGAGATACTTCCAGAAATCCGCGAATTTGAAAGGTTTTCTACGACCGCACTTAACGCCTACCTGCAGCCCGAAGTCTCAGGCTACATCGACAGATTGGACACAGCCCTAGCCAACGGAGGCTTCAAGGGCGAGTTCCTGATTGTTCA
>CAZMRS010000424.1:0-2840 GCA_964568435.1 uncultured Boseongicola sp.
AAAAACGGCTTCGCAGGCACTTAGGGCGGCATGCTGTTGCCTGAGCGTTTTTCCAAAGTCGCCTCGCGACAAGCGTGTCAGTCGGTTTGCCATCGCCCATAACCCATCGTTTGCGCCGATTTGGTTGCCGTGATGCTGCCGGTAAAGCAGGGTTGGTTTTTCGTCATAAAGCATCTGACCGCCGACGCCCGTTATCATCTGATAGCACCACCAGTCGTGCGCAACGATGCCACCGGCCTGTCGGCTGGCCGGTTGCAAGACATCGAGCGCAGCGCGGTTCAAAACCATGGTGTTGCCGCCCGTGACGTTCTGAACAAGCGCGTTTGCGAAGGTCTTGGGTCGCCGAAACAAAGGTGAGGGTCGGAGAGGTGTAAGTGACTGATTTGTAACAATCGTTCTGCTGCCGTAAACGCAGGCGGTGTTCTTTTCGCGCAGCGCATCGAGGGCACGTTCAAGTTTGAACGGGAGCCAAACATCGTCCTGATCTGAGAAGGCGACAAAAGGTGCGGACCCAGCCGCGCGAAGAAGAGACAGGAAATTTCGGGCTGAGCCCTTTTGTGGACCGCGGATCAGGGTGACCCGGTGCTGTGTGTTGGCCGCTGCAAAGTCGCGAACGATATCGCGGGTGGAATCGCTTGAGCCATCATCGGAGACCAGCAAGGACCAGTTCTTGTGGCTCTGGCCGAGAAAACTGTTCAATTGGGCAGGCAACATGCTTGCCCCATTGTAGGTCGCCAGAAGTATGACGACATGCGGACTTGAAGCCCGTTGATACCGGCTGGTCGGGGGTGACGGATATCGGAACTGAATGGCGCTCATGAGTGCATCAAGTCGTCGTGGAAACGGTGCAGCAGGAGGAGACCAAATAACCCAGTCGCGGCGGCAAATCCGAAGGTGAAGCTGGGTGAGGTATACGTCGGCGCGTAGGTCGGATAGATGGCGTCGCGCATCAGTCCCGTGATGTGGAAGAGAGGGTTAAGCTGCAGAAATTTCTGCAGATTTTCGGGTACGTCTTCGAAAAGGAAGAGCACACCGGAAACAATAAAAAGTGGGCGAAGCGCGATGGTCCAGAGCCGCTCCCACGCCGGAAAAGCGGTGAAGAGGTAGCAATTGAGCGTACCCACCCCGAGCGCTAGGGCCGCCGCCGCAGCAAGCGACAATCCGGCCACGCCAAAGTCGACGTAGGCGTCCGAGGGCGAGAGCGACACCAGAACCCCGATGACAAGTGTAATGACGAGGACGTGAGTCAGAACGTTCAAGACGAACCGCGCAAAAATGGTGTCCAAATAGGTGACCGCCGAGAAATTCAGGAGATTTCGCGAAAACCGGATGGAGACGGCTGTTTTCTGCGAGACATCGTGAAACAGCATGTATGGCAAGAAGCCGGTCGCATAGAACAGTGCGAAGCCTGAGCCTAAAGGCGGCGCGACAAAGGCCAATGAAAACGCAAACGCCAATAGAGAAATGGCTGCTATTGGTTCGACAAAAGCCCACAGCCAGCCGCCCGGGTTTCGTCCGTAAGTTGTTGACATTTCTCGCAAAAAGAGCGCAGCGATTGTTCGAGAGGCCGATGTTTGGGTGGGGCGCTGAGGCGCGATGGTGCCTTCTTCATGGGATAGCTTTGGCGCTGCGTGAACGGACATATGGCGTTTTAATTCCTGACGTCTTTACGCGGAATTAACGCCGTTCGCGCCATAGCGGGGCAACATGGTTAACGAACGGATGCCAACGGTTTGGGGCAGAACGCAACACAAGATCCGCACGGCTTGAATACCCGCGCGCGCCGTAGGCATCGGGGCGTTTTTCTATCGTTTGTTTTCCTGGTTTTTGTACCGATCATAGCGGGTGGGGTGTATTTGTTTGTTTGGTCGGCGGATCAATACGCCTCGACCGTCGCGTTTTCCGTCCGAACCGAGGAAGTGGCGTCTCCTGTAGAGCTTTTCGGAGGGCTTGCGGGGCTGGCAAGTTCGGGATCGTCGGATGCGGATATTATCCATGACTTCGTTAACAGCCAGGAAATAGTCCGCACGCTCGACGACAGGCTTGGGTTGGCGGAGATTTTTTCTAAACCTCGCGCGGATCCAGTATTCAGCTATCGCCCTGGCGGAGCTATTGAAGACCTTCATTCCTATTGGAGCCGGATGGTCCGGGTCATTTATGATCCGGGGACAGGGTTAATCGAAGTGCGCGCGCTGGCTTTTGCGCCTGAAGACGCAAGGGCCATTGCGGCGGGTGTTTTTGAGGAAAGCGCGCGGCTTGTCGATGAGTTGTCGGCCATCGCGCAAGACGACACGACGGCATTTGCAGAAGAGGAGCTCGAACGCGCGGTCGCGCGCATGCGGGATGCGCGTGGACGGCTGACGGAGTTTCGTTCTCGCACGCAGATCGTCGACCCTCAGGCGGACGTTCAAGGGCAGATGGGGCTGCTTTCGATGCTTGAGCAGCAGCTTGTTGAAGCTTTGATTAGTGCGGACCTACTGCGTGACAGCACCCGATCTGCCGACCCACGGCTGAAGCAGGCGGATCGGCGTATTCGCGTAATCAACGCACGTATTGCGGATGAGCGCCGCAATTTGGGCGTGGGTGAGCCGGGGGGAGATGGCCGAGACTACGCGACCTTGCTTGCCGAGTACGAACGGCTGGTTGTGGATCGCGAGTTTGCTGAGAATGCCTACACAGCGGCGCTTGCCGGTTACGATTTGGCGTTGTCCGAAGCGCGCCGGAAAAGCCGGTACCTCGCAGCCCATGTGCGCCCGACACTTGCGGAATCGGCGCAGTATCCTCGGCGCTTTACCCTGCTGTTTTTATTGTCATTCTTCCTGACCGCTGTCTGGTCGATT
>CAZMRS010000425.1:0-2832 GCA_964568435.1 uncultured Boseongicola sp.
AACGGCCTGTGGGTCGGCTTCCCCCTGTTCAATCGCGCCATCGTGCTGCGCCACTACCATCGCAAGGGGTGGGTGCAGGGATGACCGCCAGCACCTCCGCCCAAGCAGTTTGCCACCCGAGTGGAACCCGGTGGGCGCTACCGACACCCCGTATCAATGCGGACCGCATGAAAAGGTTCAGCAATTCGGCTCCGGCTCACGCCCGATGGACTGATACATAGTCAACGGGTCGGTCCAAGGCGTTCCGGGGGGTACTGTCGCAGGGCGACCACAGGGGGATGGGGGGAGGCGTTTTTTTATCGGCGCTCGCCCTCCGGGCAGACAAGGGGTCATATCCACGGCCAAGGTTTTGGGTCGCTAGCCGCTCCCTACGAGACGCCAGACGAAGTTGCTCATGTTTCTCATCTTTCTCAGCATATCGCTGACAAACATCAATAATGATGATGATCACCAGTTTCGTGAGTACGTTGATCAACTTGAGCATCTTCAGGATCAGGCTTCATCAAGCCGCCAAATCCAGCCTTTCCCTTTCTTTTCCGATACTGCGCCGGCCTCCGACTTCGCCCGGTTGAGAGTCGGGCGTGAAATGCCTTGTCTATCTGCGCGTTCGAACAATTCGGCAGAGGCCAGTGGACCAGTTGCCAGCTCCCTTTCAAGAAATTCGAATGCACGGTTGAACTCGCTTCTGCCGTCTTGCCCTTGGCTCTCAAGGTCGTTGGCCGAGTAAGCAGTTCGCCCGCGCCATTCGATCACCGGCAAGCCTTTCTCTTGCGGCACGATTTCATAGACAAAGCCTTGTTGCTTCGCGCCGATGTTGTTTTTGACTTGGGCGAGTATGCGCAACTTCTCATCGTCTGGGTGCGCCGCGACGGCAAGTGTGGTTCTGACAACGCCGACGACATCAATAGCGCCGACACCCCGATAGATCGCCTTTCCCTTCGAGCCCTTCGTCCAGTGACGGATCACAATGACCGCCGGGCCAAACTCCTTGAACAAGCGGTCCAGCTTGTGAAGCCCGGCTCGGATCGACGTCGGTTTGCCGAGATCCACCTTATCCGACAGAAAGGAGTAAAGAGTGTCTACCACGACCAAATCGGGGGTGTGCTCTTCCATTTCGTCTCTGAGGCGTCGCAAGCCCTTGTCATCAAAAACCAGAAAGTCATCGAGGACGCGGACCCGAGTAAGGTCCGCCCCCATTTGCTCCATGCGTGGCCTGATTGTGTCAGCAGCGTCATCCTCTGAACTGATATAGAGGACATTGCCTTTGTCGACCTTTGATCCATCGGGCAGCCTCCCACCTGTGGTCACCACAGCCGCGAGATGCATACAAAGATATGACTTGCCCAGTTCGGGGTCGCCTTCGAGAATTGTGGTCTTCTCGTAGGGGATCAGCGCCGGCCAAAGCCAATCGATTGCCTTGGCTTCGATATCGTCTAGCGTCCGAAAAGTATCGTCTTTCTTCATGTCGCACCTTCCACTCGCGCGATGATGCGCGATACTTCGGTTTCCAGAGCGTTCAGGTCGTCGCCGAACTTGTCCCGGAAATACGGGCTGGACCAGATCACGCTTGCGATCTCGTCGAGCGTTGCGCCAGCCTCGTGCAGGCCAGCGACCATGGCGAAGATCCTGCTGGATCGATCCGGTGCCTTCACGCGGTTGTGCCGGATCAGGTGACGCGTCGAGGTGTCCAGCTTGGATCGGTATTTCTTCAGGACGGCTAGCCGGTCGTGCGCATGGGGGTTCAAGTCCAGCGGCTCGGGTTCGGCCCAACCTGGCACCGCCAAAATCTGGGGGCGCTCAGATGTCTTGCGCCAGTTGCGCGAAACCAGCCGAATGATCGGCTCATCATATTTGGGCTTGTGATTGATGGAGCCGGGGATGCGCAGCATTTTCGTGATCGACCAGCCGGTATCGCCACCGTGCCGCGCAGCCAGCGCACGGGAAAACGCTTCGGCCTCGCTGACATCGTGGCGCGCCTCCCAAAGCCACAGGGCTTGGAAGCGACCGGGCGATGTTTCCCACACGTGGTTAGGCCGTGGTCTATAGGCGTTGGGGTCGCTGTCATCCATGTCACACCAGCCCAACCGGGATGGCAGGGCGAATGCCCTTCTTCGGTGGGCGCGCAAAAATGGGTTCGGGCAGAAGTAGAGGTTATAGTCCCAGTGTGAATGCGCCCAGAAAAACCTGTTCAGCCCCACGATCATCTTGTCGGCGCTGATCGCATGTTCGCGCCAGCGTTCACCATCTGGGTCGGACGTGGCAATGAACAGGAAACTGTCCTTCGGCGCGCCTTTCCAAATATCGTGGAGAAAGCCCACCATGCTCTGGTGGATGGCAAAATCGTCGTCGTAGTCCTTGAACGCATAGGGGTGCCCGAAACGCGGGCGATGTTGTGCTTTCACGCTGGAAGGCATGTTCTGTCCTTTCGGAAAATCTGGGAGGGCGGCAGGGCGATGGTCGCCCCGTCCGTGATGTCGATGTCAGTGTTCCGAGGGCTTTTCTGGGAGGAGCGATTGATTAATCGCCAGCCAATCCAAGACTTCGTCGGCGTCCCATACGAAGGGCACACGTTGCTTCGGGAAATGCCCGCGTTCGCCGAGTTCGATCAATTCATCGTACTCGTAGAAGATGCCGAGACGAACAAGGCAGTCGTAGGTGTAACCCCATCTGAGTTTGATCGTCACGATTAGAACTCAGCGTAGTGCGTGCGGGCGCGCTCGGCGGAGCGTTCGGTGAGCCAGTCCTCGACCTCGGACAGGAACCACGCGACGCTGGTCCCGGCCATCCTGATACGCCTTGGGAAGCGCCCACGGGCCTCCCAGCGCAGCAGGG
>CAZMRS010000426.1:0-2809 GCA_964568435.1 uncultured Boseongicola sp.
GGTGAGGATGATCGGCCCGGCGAAGTAAACTTCCTGCCTTTTGAACAGAAAAAGCCCGGCGTTGCGTCGGGCTTTCGTCTTTTTGGCTGTTGCCCAGCGCGAAACAGTTAACGCTCTTTGTTGCGCTGGCGTGGCTTGTCTCTTTGACCATGGGACCGCTAGAATAGGCTCACTGGTTGGGGGACGAGTGATATGGTAGCGGGGGCTGCTTTATCCGACGATCTCACAGATACCCAATGGCTGGTTCAGCTTGAGGATATCGGTGAGGAAGAAGGATATTTTTCACCTTTGGGTGACGATCATGCGGCGGTATTTATCGACCGTTCGCAGGATGTTTTGTTCGTGTCGTTTGAGACGTTGCCTGCGGTGCGATCCGTCAGCGAGACCGGCCTGCCGCTTGGGTTTGACGTCTGCGAAAGCCGGGGCTGGTCGCATTTGACGATCCTCGCCATGAAGGACACGTGGTACCGGAGCCATTTCGTTTACGGGTATTTTGATCGCCTCGTGGACGAAGGGTTCTTTGAGGACTTCGAAAAGGTCATTTTCTACGGCGCAGGCATGTGTGGTTATGCAGCGGCGGCGTTTTCGGTGGTGGCGCCGGGAGCGACGGTAATCGCGGTTTCTCCTCAAGCAACTTTAAGCCGCACGCTGACTGAATGGGATGGTCGGTTCGAAGGCACGCGGCGGATGGATTTCACGTCTCGTTACGGGTTCGCACCGGACATGCTTGAAGCGGCCGATGCAGCTTACCTGATCTACGACCCGGACGAGGTTGAAGACGCGATGCATGCGGCTTTGTTCAGAGGGCCAAACATTTTCAAGCATCGGTATCGGCGTGGGCGCTCCGGCGCGATCGACGGCGACTTGCGCACAATGGGGCTGATTTCCCGTATCTGTGATGAAGCGGCGGCTGGAACCTTGTCGCCGGTTGCATTGGCGCGGAAGATGCGCGCGCGCAGGAAGCACATGCCGTATTTGCGGGCGCTGCTGGCGCGAGTGATCGCCGAGGATCGGCCGTATCTCACAGCACTTTTGTGTCGTGCCGTTCTGGCGGATCGTCCGATACCGCGGTTCCGACACCACCTGGAGGCTGCTGAGGCGCGGCTGGCTATGCGTCAGCCCGAAACTGACGCTTCCGCGGGTTGAAAACCGCCAAGCTCTTCTAAATGGGCGATAATTTCCGGGACGCCTTTGCCCGCACGTATCGACGCCATCACGTAGGGGCGGCCTGCACGCGCCGCTTTGGTATCGGCGGTCAGTTGAGCGACATCGACGCCAACGTGAGGCGCGAGGTCAATTTTGTTCACAATCAAAAGGTCGGATTTCGTGAGGCCAGGACCTTTCTTGCGCGGAATGTCTTGGCCTGCCGCCGTGTCGATCACGTAGATTGTGACGTCGGCAAGCTCGGGTGAGAAGGTTGCCGCAAGGTTGTCTCCTCCGCTCTCGATCAAAACCATGTCGAGGTCGGGAAATTCAAACCGCAAGTCCGCGATCGCGGCCAAGTTGATCGAAGCATCTTCACGGATAGCGGTATGTGGACAGCCACCTGTTTCCACACCTCGAATACGGGATGCCGGGAGGACCTGAGCACGGGTCAAAGCCTCGGCGTCCTCGCGGGTATATATGTCGTTCGTCACGACCGCGACGGAATAGCGTTTGGCGAGGTCACGGCAGAGTGCTTCGGTCAGGGAGGTTTTGCCAGCCCCGACCGGGCCGCCAATGCCAATACGGAGAGGGCCATTCAGTCTGCTCATGTGCGAAAAATCCTGACGTCTTGGGTTTCGTGGGCGATTGAGGCGCGATCTGCACCAAAGGTGGCCGAAGTGATATCCTCGATGCCGCGCCCTTGCGCGCGAGCGGCGACATTCAGGATCGTCGGCGATAGGGCTGCAATGACCTTCTGCCCCTCGCCTTGCCCAAGAGGGACGTGACGAACGGCACCTGTTACGAGATTTGCGATCATGGACTGCAGATAGAAAGCAGCGACACGCTCAGGTGAGAGCGAAAGTCGGCGCGCGGCGCGACCGACTGCGATTGGAAGCGCGGCAGGCGTATCTGTGCTTTCGGTCAATTTGTTGACGGCCCGTGTGAACGCGGCGCCCTGTTCAGCCGTCTCCTGCCAACGTTCTGATGATGCTGCGAGGGCCTTAGCCCAATGATTGAGTTGCTCGGTATCCTGTGTGCTATCGGCTGCGAGGCTGAGAAGTATTGCGTCTGCCTGCCCCGTTCCATCAATCAGAACAGTTTCGAGCCAGCTTTGCAGATCCTCTGCTGTTTCCACTGCCCCCGATGCGATGGCCTGCTCCAAGCCCTGACTATATGCGTAGCCGCCGACCGGAAAAACCGGGGACAGCCAGTGCATAAGGGTCAGCAGATCAGCGTCTTCAGTCATGGTGATGATGGTGGTCGTGGGAGTGGCCGTGCTCATGGTGGGTATGGCCGTGATCGTGGCCAAAGGTGCGGCCATGGCCGTAAGCGCCGCCCTCGGGAATGAAGGGTTCGTTGACAATCCTGGTCGTGGCTCCGAGTTGGGTCAGCATGGCTTCGATGACGTGGTCTCGCGCTATGAGCAGCCGTGCGGGCTCGACCTGGCATGGTGTGTGCCGGTTGCCGATGTGCCAGGCGTAGCGCAAGAGGTTGTCGCCTGTGATTTCGACGAGATCCTCAGGCGCGGCTTCGACAGCAATGCTTGTGCCGTTGTCGAGCGAAAAGGCATCTCCGTGGTCGATATGTGTTGCGCCTTCGAAGTCGACCATAAAGCGCAGTCCGGCGTCGGACGTCAGCACTTTGCGGCGCAGGAAGCGATCTT
>CAZMRS010000427.1:0-2800 GCA_964568435.1 uncultured Boseongicola sp.
GGCGGCCTCGAAGCCCAGCCGGCCCAGCCCGTCGAGCGAGAAGATCGTCTCGATGATGAGGCTGGAGCCGAAGAAGATGCCGATGAACAGCGACGGGAATCCAGCGATGACGATCAACATCGCATTGCGGAACACATGGCCGTAAAGCACCCGGCCTTCCGACAGGCCTTTGGCCTTGGCGGTGACGACGTACTGCTTCTTGATCTCGTCCAGAAAGCTGTTCTTCGTCAAAAGCGTCAGCGTCGCGAAGCCCGAGATGGACGACGCAAGTACCGGCAACGTGATGTGCCAGAAGTAATCGCCAACCTTGCCCAGCGCTGAAAGCTCGTCGAAGTTATCCGACGTCAGCCCCCTGAGCGGGAACCATTGAAAATACGACCCACCAGCTAACAGCACGAGCAGCAGAATCGCGAACAGAAAGCCCGGGATCGCGTAGGCGACAATGATTAACCCGCTGGTCCATGTATCGAAACTCGACCCGTCCCGGACGGCCTTGCGGATCCCCAATGGGATCGAGATCAGATAGGCGATCACCGTTGACCAAAGCCCCAAGGTGATCGACACAGGCATCTTCTCGATGACCAGATCAATCACCGAGATCGAGCGGAAATAGCTCTCACCAAAGTCGAAGCGGATGTAGTTCCACATCATTTGCGCGAAACGCACATGCGCGGGCTTATCAAAGCCGAACTCGCGTTCCAGCTCTTCAATGAACTCCTGCGGCAGCCCCCGTGCGCCCACATAGGAGCCATCGCCCTCGCTCTCGAAGGTATCGCCACCGCCGCCCGAGATGCCCTCGAACACGTCGCCCTGCCCTTCCAGGTTGGCGATGATCTGTTCGATCGGCCCGCCTGGAACAAACTGGGTCAGCGTGAAGTTGATGACCATGATCCCGAACAACGTCGGAATGATCAGCAACAACCGTCGGAGGATATATGCGCCCATACCGCCTGTTCTCGCCCTTTAGAGCGCGCCTTTGGCTCTGAGTTCGGCCTCGGCCTCGGCATCATGCCACCACCAGCTGAAAATACCGGGATCATAGGGCGGGATCTCTGCCGGGTGGCGATACATGTTGTAGTAGGCCACCGTGTGCGCGTCCTTGAACCACTGCTGCACCCAGAAGCCTTCAGCGCGCAGCACACGGTCAAGCGCATGAGTCGAGGTGGTCAGCTCATCAAGCGTTTCCGAATTGATGACGACATCCATCAAGCGGTCCACCGCCTCGTTTTCCAGCCCCATGATGTTGCGTGAACTGTCCGCGGCCGTTTCCGAAGCATACCACTGCCGAATCCCGACACCCGGCTCGAAGCCCATCGAGAAGCTGTGACCCACAAGGTCATAGTCATAGGCAGGCGGACGGCGACGGTCGATGTACTGCGAGATGTCGACCCGGTCCAAGACAGCATCGACGCCGAGGCGTTTCAGGTTTTCGACGTAAGGGTTGATGATCCGGTCGAACGCCGGGCTGAACGAGAGGATCACAAGATCAAGCTCTTCCCCATCCTTGCGCCGCATCCCGTCATCGCCGGTGATCCATCCGGCTTCATCCAGCAGCGCGGCCGCTTTTCGCAAGTTGCGACGGTCAAAGTTACGGGTGCCGGACACAGGGGCCATCACCGCCTCATCCGTCAGGATCGACGCATCAAGAAGCCCTTCATCCACAAGTGGCTGCAGGATGGCGACCTCTTCCGGTGACGGAACACCGGTCGCCTCCAGATGGGAGTTCTCCCAGAAGGAATTCACACGCTCGTAAAGGCCAAAGAACAGCGACTCGTTCGAGAATTCGAAGTTGAACATCAGACGCACAGCTTCGCGAACCCGCGGGTCCTGCCATTTTTCGCGGCGGAGGTTGAAGACGAACGACTGTGCCGTCCCGATGGACCCATCGGGAAGCTCGGTTTTGATGACATCACCGTTCACAACGCCCGGGAAGTCATACCCGGTGGCCCAGTCTTTCGAGGAGTTCTCGTTCCGATAAGTGTACTCGCCTGCCTTAAAGGCCTCCAATGCGGCGGAGCTGTCGGCAAAATATTCATAACGGATCTGGTCAAAGTTGTAGTGACCGACATTCAATGGAAGGTCCGCGCCCCACCAGTTCGGGTTCCGTTCATAAATGATCTGACGACCGACATCGAAGCTGCCGAGCACATACGGCCCGGTTCCCAGGAAGGGGTCGAGCGTGCTTTCGTCAATGCGCGCGCCGGTTTCCTCGAACCAGGCCTTTGAGAACATCTGCGTGCTTCCGGCAAAGCTGATGACGTCACGGCGTGGCGCGCTTTCGTTGAAATTGAACTTCACGCGGTAGGTGTCCAACACTTCCACCGAGTCCACGAACCCTCGCACGACGGTTACGTATTCGGGCAGACCTTGCTCCATGAACAATTCATGCGTGAAGGCGATGTCTTGCGCGGTCGCCGGGCTGCCGTCCGAGAAGGTAATGTCGTCACGAAGATTGAAAATCACCCAGTCGCGGCTTTCGGGATACTCCATCGTCGTGCAGAGGTAGCAATAGACAGCGTAGGCATCATCGGCGGTCGATGACAGGATCCGTTCGTACATCAGTTCCATGCCCGAGCCTGCAACGCCCTTGCGCGTGTAGTTGTTGAAGCTGTCGAAATTGCCCTGCGCCCAGGTGCTGATCTCGCCACCTTTTGGCGCATCGGGGTTCACGTAGTCGAGGTGCGCGATGTCGGGACCGTACTTCGGCTCACCAAAGTTTGTGAACGCGTGTGTCTCGGTGACGGTCTCATGGCCATCTGCGCGGACCATTGACGCGGTGGCCAGAACACCGCCAGCGACA
>CAZMRS010000428.1:0-2793 GCA_964568435.1 uncultured Boseongicola sp.
GCTCACCAAGTCAAAAGCGAAAAGCGCCATCTGGAGACCGGCTGCCACAAACGCAAATCCAGCCCAAACAGCGACAAATCCCAAAATCAGCTTTGCGGGTGAAACCTCGGCACCGGAGTGGCCAATATCGTCATATGCCGCGAAGGCAGGCAGCGCGGTGGGAAGCATCATCGCCAGCGACATCAACATCCACATCAAAGAGATGCGAAAGTAGCCCGCCGCATCCGGAGTGATCGTGCAAAGGGCGACCCAGAACTCTGTGCCGAAAACACGGGACGCTTCCCGCAAGTCTGCAGGGATTGCCATCGCATAAAGGACAACCCATGACGCAACGATCACGCCAAAAAGCGCGAGCCAGTGCGTTCCGGTCATGGATCGGACCCTTTGTGCAAACATCGGCGCCTCCCAATCACCCGAGTCAGCTGTTGCAATTTAAATGTCAGACTTTTAAATGTCTGACAAATGAAAATCGACCCTGACAACTCAATTGGGCTTTCAGCTCAGATCGCAAGTGCCATTCGCGATGCAATCATCTCTGGCGACTTGATCGTCGACGAACGGCTGCCGTCTGAAGCAGAACTTGCAGAACAGTTCGATGTATCCCGCCCAACTATCCGCGAAGCGCTGAAACGCCTCGCAGCGCAATCGCTTATTCGTACGCAACGCGGTGCTTTTGGCGGAGCGTTTGTGCGGCACCTGTCATATGACGAGGCGCGCCCACAACTGGTCACGACATCGACGCTCCTGCTCAGCATGAACGACGTCAGTTTCGACACCGCGTGCGAAGCGCGATTTGCTCTGGAACGCGCCTGCGCCCCGTTATCGGCCGAACGTCACGACCAGACACAAATCGCCGCTATGCGCGCCGAGATCGCCAAGCAAGGCGAAGATAGCCTTACGGATGAGGAGTTTTGCGCTTCCGATGTGGCATTTCACAGCGCCCTTGTAGAAGGCACACAAAATCCGGTGCTGTCCTATCAACTCTCCGGCGCGATTGAAGCGATGCAGCCCTTGATGAACATGATCACATTCACCGCGCGATCGCGGGCGGAAATCATTGCAATCCATACCGACATCCTGAACGCGCTCATCGCCAATGACGGCGACGCCATCGTTACCGGCCTTCAACGCCTTGAGACCTACACGAAAGAGCTGGCACAGCGCGTTATGGCGGCCAAAGAAGCACGTCGCGTTGCTAAAGCGTCTGGAACGAAACACCCTGAAAGTGCCGTCTGACCGGTAAAGAGAGGATCGCAATGCCTGAAGTACGACCTGACGACTTCAAGAATTTGGCGATCACATCGCACGGCGGTGGTGTCTGGGGCGTGGCGCTCAATCGCCCCGACAAGCGCAATGCCCTCGACATTGAAACGATCGAAGAACTCGTCCGTTTCTTCTCGGACGCGCCGCGATCAGACGTTGCAGCCGTAGTTCTTAGTGGTGCTGGGGACCACTTCTGCGCGGGCCTCGACCTTGTCGAACACCATCAGAAAGACCGCAGCCCAGCAGAATTCATGCATGTCTGCATGCGCTGGCACGAAGCCTTCAACAAAATGGAATACGGCGGCGTTCCGGTCATTGCTGCCCTGCACGGTGCCGTCGTCGGCGGTGGTTTGGAACTCGCAAGTGCCGCCCATATTCGCGTCATGGACCAGACCGCGTACGTCGCGCTTCCCGAAGGCCAACGCGGTCTCTTTACAGGTGGAGGAGCCACGATCCGTGTAAGCGATCTCGTCGGCAAATCCCGCATGATCGACATGATGCTGACCGGCCGCGTGTATCAAGGGCAAGAAGCGATTGACCTCGGATTTGCGCAATACCTCGTAGAAGGCTCCAGCTATGACCGAGCCCTCGAACTCGCGCATCGCACCGCCGAAAACCTTCCACTGTCCAACTTCGCAATCTGTTCCGCGGTCAGCCATATGCAAAACATGTCGGCACTCGACGCAGCCTATGCCGAGGCCGTGGTCGCCGGGGTCGTCAACACGCAGCCCGATGCCCGTGCGCGCCTGGCGGCGTTTGCCGACAAATCCGCCGCGCGTGTGCGGCCAAACAAGACTGACGAATAAACAAGGCCACTCGAGACTGAGTGCGGCAATCGGCTCGACACACTTAGCTCGAACGTAGGCAAGAGCGACCTAGGTCTTACGTCGAACGCCACTGAAACAGAGCCGCTTCTTGACTGACACCAGCACATCCCGACCGTTGCCCGTCCCATCCGGGCGCATCAATCGCCTTGCGCGGCTCGGCTCAACGGCCGCTGGCATTGCGGGGTCCATGACCGTTCAAGCGCTCGGCGATCTTTGGCGTGGAAGCCGCCCGGATATGCGCCAACTGCTCCTAACGCCGAGCAACATGCGCAGCCTCGCCGACGAACTGGCCCGCATGCGTGGGGCCGCCATGAAAGTTGGTCAACTCATCTCGATGGACGCAGGGGACGTGCTGCCGCAAGAGCTCGCCGACATCATGGCACGCTTGCGCGACCAAGCGCATTTCATGCCGCCGAAACAGCTCAAACAAGTGCTCAACCGAAACTGGGGCACAAACTGGCTCCCTGCCTTCGAACGCTTCGATGTGCACCCGATCGCAGCCGCCAGCATCGGGCAAGTCCACCGCGCCCAATTGAAAGATGGCCGCGACGTGGCCATCAAGGTGCAATACCCAGGGATTGCCGACAGCATAGATAGCGACGTCGCCAACGTCGGCGCTCTCGTCAAAATGTCCGGGCTGCTCCCCAAAGGCTTCGAGTTAGCGCCCTACATGGAAGAAGCCCGCAGGCAGCTCCACGAGGAG
>CAZMRS010000429.1:0-2791 GCA_964568435.1 uncultured Boseongicola sp.
TGCATACGAAACAAAACACTATGACTGATTTTCTCGACGTACAGAACACCGGCCCCGGTGAACTGCGGCGGATCCGCGACCTCGCAGGCGATATGAAATCTGCGCGTGCCGGTCGCCCGAAAGGAGCCAAGGACGACGACAAGCCATTGGACGGTCACATGGTGGCGCTCATTTTTGAGAAGCCATCGACCCGGACACGCGTGTCGTTTGACGTGGGCGTGCGGCAGATGGGCGGCGAGGTTTTGGTTCTGTCCGGCAAGGAAATGCAGCTCGGTCACGGCGAGACGATTGCTGACACAGCCCGTGTCCTTAGCCGCTATGTCGACCTGATCATGATCCGGACATTTGAAGAAGAAGCGCTTCTCGAACTTGCAGAACACGCCACGGTGCCTGTGATCAATGGACTGACAAATCGCACTCACCCTTGTCAGATCATGGCGGATATCCTGACGTTCGAAGAGCACCGCGGGCCGATCAAGGGCAAGAAAGTCACTTGGGTCGGTGACGGCAATAACGTCTTCGCAAGTTTCGCTCATGCCGCCGGGCAGTTCGGTTTCGATCTCACCTTTGCAGGTCCTCCGCCGCTTGACCCGGAAACAGAGTTCGTCGAGCTGGCGCGCTCAAAAGGTGCATCGGTCGATATTGTGCGCGATCCGGTTCAAGCCGTGACTGGAGCGGATTTGGTGGTGACGGACACATGGGTGTCAATGCATGATAGCCAGACGACGAAAGAACGCCGCCACAACCAGTTGCGCCCCTATCAGGTCAATGAGGAACTGATGTCACACGCCAAGGACGACGCGCTGTTCATGCATTGCTTGCCTGCGCACAGAGAAGACGAGGCGACGAGCGCTGTGATGGATGGTCCGCATTCCGTGATTTTTGACGAGGCCGAAAATCGTCTTCACGCGCAAAAAGCGATCATGCGGTGGTGTCTTGGGGTTTAGGCTAGGGCCGCTCGGAGTCGATTACTTTGCACGACCCGCGCGGAAACGGGCATCGGCTTCGGGCGATCCATCGTGGAAGCTTCCGAACCACTTGTCGAGCGGTACAGCACTTTCGCCGAAGTTCACCGTGTGAAACCGGTGGTGGAGGTAATGCATAAGCTTTTCTTTGCGGAGTGATTTTTCATCGCCGAAGACAAGCTCGTCAAAGCCCGAATGTGAAACTCCGGGGCCGAGCGCCGTCGTCACACCGTTGAACAACATGTGCATCGGGTGGGACGGGACGACCAAATGGATCAGCATGCAACTGAAATAGAGCACATGCTCGACCGGGTGCATGGCCATCCCCGACCAAGGACCGACGTTGACGTTTTTGTGGTGCAGGTAGTGCACAGATTTGTAGAGCGGCGGCCAATGAATGAGGCGGTGGATCCAATAGAAGTGAAAGTTTCGCCAGAACGGCATCAGGATCATCCAAAGTACAAACCAAACCGGGTTTGCACTGTAGGGAAGGACCTCGTTCGCATATCCCCACCACAGTCCAATCTCGTATATTGACCAAACAACGGTGCCGACCAATGACCAGAACACGTTGTCGTAGACCTGGTCGTGGAACAGGAACCGCCGATCGTTTTTGGCTAGCCAGTTGCCGTTGTACTTGGTTTTTCTACCTTGGGCTCGAAAACGGTAAAGCCAAAGGTGAAGGCCGCCAGTAAAGGCCGAAACGAGAACGATGTTACGCAACAGAATGAGCAACGCCCAGTCAACGGAAAGTGTTGCCATCCGTTCGAGGTCCGGCGTCAGGACGAAGAATGCAAAGCCGGTGATGACTACATAAAGGCCATACCACGGGAAGAAAAACCCTGGCACGCCGAAGAACCATCTCGCGACGACTGCCGGTTTTTGCGGCCAATCGAAAAGCGGCATGAACCGGACGGGACGCGACGGGCGCCACTCGCCACGCCTGTCTCTGATCTGTCCATGTTCGTCTGTTTCTGTGGTTGCCACGCTTTGTCTTCCTCCACCTGTTGATTGAGGCAGGTTTGCCGTTTCAGCGCAAGGGTTCCGCGCGCTCGTGACTTACTTCGGACTTTTGGGCAGGATGTGAGGCAGTTTGGATTCGCAAGTAAAGCGATATTGGAGCGAAAGATGACGACTTCTGACGAAGACAAGGTCGACGGCCGTATTCATGGGGAACAGATTGAGCCCAAAGAGGCAGAGAATGTTTTTGTCCGCCTCATCAACATGTTGATTATCGCCTTTATGATTTCTATTGCGCAGACCGTGCTTGGATTTGCGACGATTATTCAGTTCATCATTATGTTGACCAACAACAAAGAGCCCAACGAGCGTTTGGCCGATTTCGGAACTGATCTTGGAATATGGGTTGCAAAGGCGGCGCGTTACCAGACCGCGGCAAGCAACGTGAAGCCTTGGCCGTGGACAGAGCTTGATTAATGGACCACCTCAGTGCGGTAATATAATTTGACCACTTAACGTATCCTGTGCATGGTTCTCGGCACTGCACATAAGAAAAACAGAAAAGGTTTGGGGGGAGCGTGGACGTCAACGCCACGACAAAAGGCGATCTTTGTAAGCAGAAAGCCGACCTGTGCCCGCCGGGCGGAGTGCTTGGCTGATGTATCTTGGATTAGACCTTGGAACGTCTGGCCTGAAGGCCTTGGTGATAGACGACGATCAGCGTGTGGTCGCCCAAGCGACTGCGCCGCTGGAGGTTTCGCGTCCGCGGTCCGGTTGGTCAGAACAGGATGCAGTGAGTTGGCTTGAAGCATGCAAGGCGGCCGTTATGGACTTGCCGAGCGACGTTCGCTCAGCAGTGAAAGCGA
>CAZMRS010000430.1:0-2787 GCA_964568435.1 uncultured Boseongicola sp.
AGGGGGCAGAAGTGTGTCCAGGACACCGGTCAGCTCGAGGCCGAGACGGGCCAACACACGGCCCTTGGCATCGATGATCGCGGAAATGCCGGTGTTCGCAGCACGAAGCACTGGCAACCCTTCTTCGACGGCCCGCATCCGGGCCGCTGCCAGATGCTGTTCTGGTCCGATCGATGTGCCGAACCAGGCATCATTTGTTGCATTGAATATCCAATCGGGGCGGATTGCATCATCGACGACATGGCCTGGAAAAATGATCTCGTAGCAAATTGCCAAGCCAACGAATGGAACGTCAGGCAATGCTAAGGTACGAGGCCCTGGCCCAGACGTGAAGTCTCCCAGACTGGTGGTCAGACGCCCCAACGGCAGCCATTCGCGAAACGGGACATACTCGCCAAAGGGGACAAGTTTATGTTTTGCATATCCCCCAAGGTTTCGGCCTTTTGCATCAAAAGCTTGGATGGTGTTGAAATAGAGGGTGCCAGTGGCGGCTTCGACGCGGTCCGGCACACCGGTCATAAGAATGCCGGTTCGGGAGAGCGAGCGCACAATCCGCTCACGATCTGTTGCAACCTCGTCGAGATACCCCGGATAAGCAGTCTCAGGCCACAAGAGGATGTCGGGATCGTTGCCTCGGTTCGACAGCTCGATGTACCGCGACACGGTTTCGGCTCGCAGGTCCGGACGCCACTTTTCTCGTTGCGCGACGTTCCCTTGAACAATCCGCACTGTAGTGCCGATTGGCTCTTCCGAGCCTAGCCAGAGACGTGCCTGGCCTGCACCCCAAAGACCTGCAATGAGCGCCATGGTCAGAGCAATCCCGCTCCGACGAACGCAGCTGCGATTGGCTATCCAATGAGCTGGCAAAATAACTGAGAAAACGAAGAGAAACCCCAGGCCGTAGCTGCCAACCCAAGAAGCCAGTTGCCGTGGCGCATCGTATTCGGCAAGTGCATAGCCGGACAGGTTCCAAGGGAACCCTGTTAGAACATGTCCACGTAACCATTCAGCAACAGTCCAACACGTTGCAAAGAGCAGGGGTCCGGCCAGGCCATCGGACAATCGATGCCGCGCAAGCGCGACAAATGCGAAAGAGGCCAACGCCGGAAAGACCGCAAGCAACGCACTTAGTCCCGCAACGGCAGGAACAGCGAACAAACCGAAACGTTCCGCGTCTACGAAAAAACTCTCAGCAATCCAGAGGAGACCGCCAGCGAAATACCCAAGACCAAATGTCCAACCGATAAGCGCGGAGCGAAAGAGAGAACTCACACGCAGTTTCAGAAACAAGGCGCCATATGTTATCGGGGCGAGAAGGAGAAAGGAGAAGGGGGGAAAGGTCAGGACGGTCAGCGCACCGAGGCAAACTGCGAAGGCTGTTCCGGCCAGTGGAGATTTAAGAACAAAGTGCCGTAGCGAGTGTTTTTCCCAGATGGTTTCGGTCATTGTTGGGTATGGAGCCTATTCAGCATCGGCCAAAAAATCAGCAGGGCAACACCGACGAAAATGGCCACGTCCGCAAGGTTAAAGGCGGGCCAATGCTGATCTCCGACGTAGAAGTCCAGAAAATCAGTAACGGAGCCAACTCTGATCCGGTCAATCACATTTCCAAATGCACCTCCTATGATCAGCCCATAGGCGACGGCCTCACCCGCTTCTTTCGTTTTGAACATCAAAACAGTCAGCCAGAAGCAAATCGTCGTTGCCAGCACGACTAACCCCCACCACGGCGCACTGCTCAAAAAGCCAAAGGTCACGCCATCATTTCGGTGATAGACAAGATTGAATCCTGGAAGCACGGCGACGCCCGAGCTTAAAGTTGATACGTTTGCAACGACGACCAACTTGCTCGCTTGATCCAAAACAAATGCACTTGCTGCACCTGCCAGTCCTACGGTCGTCGTGTATTTCATTTGCGGGTCCTCAGTCTCCGGAGTAGCTGGAGAACACTTCAGTCGAACCATCGTTGTTGATGAGAAACACGTCATAGGCCTCACGCCAACGGCTCTGGTCCATACCAGGTGAGCCGAGCGGCATGTCGGGAACAGCGAGACCAACGGCGTCCGGTCTTTCGTTGAGCAATCTACGAATGTCATCCGCGGGCACATGACCCTCGATCACGTAGCCGTCGATCAAGGCCGTGTGGCAGGACACCATGCGCTGTGGGACCCCGTTATCGAGTTTGAAGCGAACGAGAAGCCCGGCAAACATGTCCTCACCCTTTGGAGCAAAGCCGTTGTCTTCCAGGTGCTCCATCCAAGCGAGACAGCACCCGCAGCCGTTCGTCTTTTTGACGTCAATGCGCGTGGACTCTGCAAACGCCGGCGCCATAGGGCTAAGCGATAGCAGTATTGCCAGTGTGAGCAGCCTCATGATCTACAGCCTTTCTGAAGTTGCGGCAGCAATTTCCTGGTCAAGCAACCCCGATAACTGCGCGCGAACGTCTTCGAGACGGGCAAGAAAAGTATCGCTGGTCTCAATTTGGCTTGCTGCTGCGGCCAGCCTTTCATCTGACATCGGATCTGTCGGACGGCCGTCTACGCGCACTTCGTAATGCAAGTTTGGACCGGTGGCAGTTCCGGTGGCGCCGACGCGGCCAATGTTGTCACCTGCGGCAACCCTGTCTCCGACGCCAAGTCCTTCGGGGACGGAACTGAGATGTGCGTAGCGTGTCATCGTGTCCGAACCATGCGAGATCTCGACGACGCGACCATATCCCCGCCGTCGCCCGACGAAAGAGATACGGCCTGGCGCTGTTGCATAGACAGGCGTTCCATGGGGGGCCGC
>CAZMRS010000431.1:0-2770 GCA_964568435.1 uncultured Boseongicola sp.
CCGGGTTCTCCTCGGCCCACTTCCAGCCCTTCATCGACGCCCGCACAAAGCGGACCATTTTATCTTTGAAGGCCGGATCAGCGAGGTTCTCCTCCAGAACATAAATACCGTCTTCCAAAGTCGCGACGCCCATGTCCTCGTACTTGAAGGTCACCAGCTCGTCCTCGGACACGCCGGCGTCCAGAACCTGCCCATATTCGTTGTACGTCATGGTCGAGATACAGTCAGCCTGGCGCTGTAGAAGCGGATCAACGTTGAAGCCTTGCTTCAACACCGTCACGCCATCGTCACCACCATCCGTTGAAATGCCTTCCTGAGACATCCACGACAAGAACGGATACTCGTTGCCGAAGAACCAGACACCAATCGTTTTGCCCTTGAAATCCTGCGGGCTGGTGATGCCCGTGTCTTTCCAGCATGTCAGCTGCAGGCCAGACGATTTGAACGGCTGTGCGATGTTCACAACTGGCAGCCCCTTCTCGCGTGCAGCCAATGCAGACGGCATCCAGTTCAGCATCGCATCGGCCCCACCACCCGCAAGCACCTGCGGCGGCGCAATATCAGGACCACCTGGAAGCACCGTCACATCGAGGTCTTCTTCCTCGTAATACCCGTTCTCCAAAGCCACATAGTAGCCCGCAAATTGCGCTTGCGTGACCCACTGAAGTTGAAGGCGCACCTCTTCAGCGGCAAAGGCAGACGTCGCCGTCAGCCCAAGCGCCGCAACGGTTCCGGCAAATAGATGTTTCATTATCTTCTCCCCATTATGGTTACATGTTTATCGTTGCGACGGGTGCCAGAAGGTCAGCACCTTCTCCAGCACCGTCAAAACCCCGTAAAGTAGCGAGCCCGCAAGCGCCGCCACCACAATCACTGACCAGACCATATCCAGCGCCAACTGCCCAAGCGAGGCGTTGATCCGGAATCCAAGGCCCACAGTCGGCGAGCCAAAGAATTCTGCCACTATGGCACCAATCAGAGCCAGAGTTGCCGAAACTTTAAGCCCATTGAAAATAAAGGGCAAAGCCGCAGGCAATCTCAACTGCCGCATTGTCTGCCAATAACTGGCTGAATAGGTGCGCATCAGGTCCCGCTGCATGGACGTCGTATCTGATAACCCCGCCACGATGTTCACCAACATCGGGAAAAACACCATAACCACAACAACGGCCGCTTTCGACTGCCAGTCAAAGCCAAACCACATCACAAGGATGGGTGCCGTACCGACAATCGGCAGCGCCGCCATGAAATTCCCAACCGGCAGAAGGCCCCGACGCAGGAAGTCATAGCGATCGACAAGGATCGCCACGCCAAACGCCAATAAGCATCCAATGACAAAACCTGACATCGCGCCTTTCACGATGGTCTGGACAAAATCCGCACCCAATAGCGACAGGTTGGACACGAACGTCCCGGTGATCTGGCTCGGTGCAGGAAGGATAACCGGCGGCACACCAAAGGCCCGGACAATGGCCTCCCATCCAACCAACACAACCAAGCCGAGAGCGAATGGTGCCAAAAGCCGTGCAGGCCGCGTCGTCTCAAAGGCTCGGGCCAAGGCGTCGACAAACTGCCATCCCGACCAGGCCATCACCGCACTCCACAAAAGAACCAACGCTCCATCTGTCTCGGCGCGCATCAAGGCGATCCCCGCCATACTGAAGAACAGCGCCCCATATATCGTCGCGGCCATGCCAATACTTGGGTTTGCGCTTGCCCTGCTCATAGGCCCGACTCCCGGTCGAACTTTAAGCTCGCATTAAGGTTAATGCGCGCCATTGCGCCTTTCACCCTTTCAAAAATACCTGCGTTCCGAAGGCCTCCTGTAGAGAACGACGTTGAGGTCATTGCTCCGCCCCCATCGACTTCAACGTGCGCCGCTCAATCCAACCAATGAGCCAAACCAGCCCCGCCGCCATCACAGCCGCCACAATCAGTGCCGCCCAGATTTGCTCGGTCTGGCCGTAATAGCTACCGCCAAGCATCCGCGCACCAAGCCCACCCCGCTGCACCGGCAACTCACCCACGATCGCGCCCACCAAAGACGCGGCAATCGCAATCTTCAAAGACGCGAAAAGGTATGGCACCGACGCGGGCAACCGCAGTTTCCAAAACGATTGGCTGGAATTCGCACTGTAGGTTCTGAGCAGGTCCATCTGCATGGCATCAGGCGACCTCAGGCCCTTCACCATACCCACCACGACTGGAAAGAATGACAAATACGCACTGATCGTTGCTTTCGCGACCAATCCAGACAACCCGACCGAATACAATACCACGATAATCATTGGCGCCAGAGCCACAATCGGCACGGTCTGCGAGATGATCGCCCAAGGCATCACGCTCATATCCATCGCCCGGTTATAGACGATCCCCACCGCAAGCAGCACACCAAGCGCCGAGCCAATCAAAAACCCAAACACCGTCGCCCCAAGCGTCACACCACCATGATAAATCAAAGACCGGTTCGAGAAGCTCCCCGATCGCACAATCCCGCGCCGCCCGGTCGTCTCCTCGACCCAGGTTGATTTCCAAAGCTCACCGGCCACCTGATGCGGGGCGGGAAGACGCGCACGGTCCATCGACCAGGACGCGCCGAGATGGTCCAGATTATTAAGCACAAGCCCCAAACGCCCCGCATCGCGCCGCTCCGCCGCTGAAGGAGGCACTATCTCGGCTCCCGCGCGCTCCGCCTGGGTCAACACTTCCTTCACATTCATCGGAACGACAGCAACATACCAAACTGCCAAAATAGCCACGACAACCGTCA
>CAZMRS010000432.1:0-2746 GCA_964568435.1 uncultured Boseongicola sp.
TGGCGGTGGAAGAAGAGGTAAAGACAGGAACGCATCCCATGTACCCGGCAAAAGACGTTGTAACCGAAGAGTCCGAGTTTCGCAGCCTTCATCGCGACGCGCACGTCTCCCAAATCGGGAAAATCATTGATCACATCGACGAAAACTGCCGCGTTTGGATCGAGCGTTCCCCGTTCCTGACGATGGCAACATACGACGCGAACGGGAACGTCGATGTTTCACCCAAAGGCGATCCGGCGGGCTTCGTTCAGATCATCGACGAGAAAACGCTCGCGATCCCCGAGCGCCCCGGAAATTACCGTTACGATGGTTTGTCCAATATCCTTCAAACAGGTCGCATCGGATTGGTTTTCCTTGTCCCAAACCGAAATGAGGTCATTCGCGTCAACGGATCCGCTCGGATCGTTCGTGACCTCGACATCCGGGAGGCAATGGCAATCAAAGGGCGGGTGCCTGACCTCGCAGTACTCGTCCATGTTGAAGAGGCGTTCTTCCACTGCGGGAAGGCCATGATCCGTTCCGGTCTGTGGTCACCCGACAAGGCGCCTGACAACAAAGAACTTCCAACCTACGCGCAAGCGGTGACGGCGCAGGCGAACTTACCAAGCCCGGTTGAGGAGCTTGAGGCCCGCTTCAAAAACAACGACGAAAACCGTCTTTACGATCACTAGTGCGGTTCAAACCCCGCCGTTTTGATCGAGATATTCCCAAACTCGGCTCATCACGACCGAACCTTCTCCGACGGCGCTCGCCACACGTTTGACGGACCCCGCGCGCACGTCACCGACGGCAAATATGCCAGGATGTGAAGTTGCGTAGATAGACCCGGCTCCCGCGTCCTGGCCCGTCTTGACGAAGCCTTTGTTATCAAGCGCGACCATTTCGTTCAGCCAAGCCGTGTTTGGTGCCGCGCCCACCATGATAAACACGGCCCGCGTGTTCACCGTCCAATCCTGGCCATTCTTCTTGTCGCAAATGGTGACACACTCCAGCGTTCCCTCGCCTTCCACGCCGATCATCTCGGTGTTGTAGTGGATCGTCACCCGTGGGTCGTTCTCGAGGCGAGACAACAAGTAGTCCGACATCGACGTCGCCAGAGAGGGGCCGCGCACCAAAACGTGTACGTGACGGGCTGTGCGGCGCAAAAACATCGCCGCTTGACCCGCGGAATTGCCGCCGCCGATCACGACTGCATCAGTGTTCCGGCAATAACGCGCCTCAACATCGGTGGCTGCGTAGTGAATCCCTGCACTCTCAAAGCTGGCCAATCCTTCGATCGGCAGCCGACTGTACTGAACCCCAGTCGCTACAATGACAGACCGGGCGCAAACCTCTGTGCCGTCATCCAGCGCAACGCAGAACATCCCATCGTCTCGTTTGGTTAGTGACACCGCGCGGCGCGGCATTGCGAACCGCGTCCCAAACTTCATCGCCTGAATTTCGCCGCGCCAACACAAGTCGGCTCCCGAAATCCCCGTTGGAAAACCCATGTAATTCTCAATCCGGCTGGATGTGCCCGCCTGACCACCGATTGCCATGTCCTCGACGACCAAGGCCTTCAATCCTTCAGCCCCGGCATAGACGCCCGCCGCAACACCTGCCGGACCGCCACCAACAATCATGACGTCAACAATTTCATCTTCCCGAAGCACTTGCTCTAACCCCAAGGCGCGAGCCACGCTTTCCGGCGTTGGATTTTCAATGACGCGATCACGGCCGAATATGACGGCCGGACCGTGATCTGCAAGACTACAAGCTTCGACGAGTTCCTCAGCTTCACCTGATTCCAGTTCAATGGATTGATAGGGGATACGATTGCGCGCCGCGAAACTCGCGATGGCGCGGATGTTGCGGTCCACGTCGGCACCAATAAGCTTCAACGACGTGTCGCTCTCCTCGATCTGGCGTCGACGACGCGCGGCGAATACTGTGATGATGTGATCGCTCAGCTCAGGCACACGCGACATCAATTCCAGCATATCCACGCGTGGAACGGACAAAACACGTGTCTTCTGCGCCGCCCGCATCGGTAACGAGTAAGTGCCACCATTCAGAAATGCTATCTCACCCATGAACTGTGTGGGGCCCAGAGTGGAAGGGAGGTAGCGCTCTCCCGTCCACGGATCGACAACTTCTATTTCGCCTTCTTCGATATAAACGAAGCGATCCATGGGATCGCCAACCTCAGCGACCATTTCTCCGGGCTCATACGTCACAACGTCCGCGATACGCCGGATCGCACGAACATGGTCATCCGCTAACGGTGTTCGCACCATCGTGCGCAGGTTCTCGGCCAGACTTTCCATGTCAGACGCCTCCCTCTGTACGCGTCTCTCGTTCGAACAACCCGGTCAGTGCGCGACTTACAAGCGATGTCACACGCGGTTGTTCCGCTGCCTTGAAAGGCAAAGGCCGACACACTTCCATTGCTGCGATGCCAACGCGCGCCGTCAAAGCCCCGTTCACAAGACCTTCGCCAAATCGACGCGACAGCTTGGACAGGAGGTGCCCGCCGCCGATAGAACCCAACAAATCATCACCGACGGCAACAGCACCGGTCGCCACAAGGTGCGTGATCACTGCCCGTGTCAAACGCCATGCTCCCAGCGCACCCGACCGGCCCCCGTAGATCTCCGCCACGCGACGGATCATCCGCACGTTGGCCGTCAAAGCTGCGATGACATCAGCAAATGCCAAAGGAACCAGCGCCGTCACGGTCGCAACTTGCCGCGCGGCCGCCTCAACC
>CAZMRS010000433.1:0-2742 GCA_964568435.1 uncultured Boseongicola sp.
CCCCGGTTCTGCTTTTGCAGAACGGCATGGGCAGCGCAGAAATCGCCCGCAAAACACTCGGAGAAAAGGTGCCGATCTTTTCCTCGGCCATGATGATCGGCATGGAGCGCAAAAGCCCCAACAGTGTCCACATTGCAGCGCAAGCCAGCCCGATCCAATGCGGTCCCTTACTGGGAGACGACCCCGCGCCACTGCAACGTCTCATAGATTGCGCAGAACAGGGATTCGTTCCCATGACAGTCGATCCGAACATTCGCGAGACCATCGCCTTCAAGCTCCTGTTCAACTGCTGCATGAACCCAACCGGTGCCATGACTGGCCAAACCTATGGTGAGCTTCTGGCCGATCCCAACTCTCGCGCCTTAATCGTGGACCTTGCCGACGAAGCGCTCGCAGCATTCGCCGCCGCGTTTGACTACCACCCAGCAACCTCAGGCCAGCACTACGTCGACGACATTCTCACGCCAATTGTCGTGCCACGCGGAGAAGGCCATCGTTCTTCCATGCTTCAAGACCTTCAGTCGGGTCGGAAAACCGAGATCGACTTCTTGAACGGAGCCATAATTGACTTGAGCGAGCAGAACGGACTCGATGCCGTTCGCCACAAGATGCTCACACAGCTCATCAAGGCGAGCGAATAAGTCTGACAGTTTCCCATTCGGGAAAAAAGGCAGTCAAACACGATTTTCGTCACAAAATCACCGTTTACAAAAGGTTAATGGCTGATGACATGGATGAAAATCACGCATCAATGCCGTTCGGGCTCGCCACCGCAACTTTGCGGCTCCTGACTGCACTGGCCTGTACTGGCATGCTTGCTGCCGTGTTTTTCTCAGTCTCCGGTGTGCAATCGCTGCCCGGCATGCACGGTACGTCCGCGGGCGATTTCGACATCTTCTACACCGTCGCTCAACTTGCTCAGCAAGGAAGACTTGAGGATGCATACAACGTCGAAACGCTGATGGCCGCGCAGGCCGAGATGGGACGTGAGGTCCACCGCATGACGTGGACGTATCCTCCCCCCTTCGATCTTCTCTTGATGCCGCTCGCCTATGTATCGCAGACCGCCGCCTATCTGATCTTCAGCCTATTGAGCCTCGGTGCGTTACTGTTCGGCATTCGCAAACTGAGCGGGGCCTATTTCGGGCCGGTCCTCCTGGCCAGCCTCCCCGCCATCTTAGTCTCGCTGCGTACAGGCCAGAACGGCACACTCACTGCAGCCCTTATCACGCTTGGGTGTGTCTTTGTGCTGCACAATAGACAAAAGACGGCCGGCATTGCCTTTGGAGCCCTGATCATCAAGCCACATCTAGGGATCGGTGTCGGTCTTTGGTGCCTTTTCCGATGGCGACCGGTTATCGTAACCGCCGCCGTTGTCACCGCACTTCTCTTCTCCATGGCATCTCTTATCGTTTTCGGCCCGAGCGTCTGGGAGGTCTTTCTAACGTCTGCCTCCGACACCGGCGACCGCCTCGGCAGTGCCGAATACCCTGCCTTCAGAATGGGCTCGCTCTTCGCGACTCTGACTAGCCTCGGGATATCGCCGTCCACGGCGCTGCTCGCACATGCGTCCGCGGCTATCGCAGCCCTTGCAGGACTGGCGCTTGCCGCCAAAGCTCTGGAACCGCGAGTAGGACTAGCGTCGGCAATTCTACTTACGCCGCTATTTTCGCCCTACATCTATGATTACGATCTCGCGCTTTTCGCGCCGGCAATGGCGTTGCTTCTTCCAGAGCTTGACAGATTGGGTCGGCGAGGCTTCGTACTACCCATAATCGTCCTTGTTTGGATCGCCGGCGGCACGGGATTTGCGCAAAACATGCGCGGTGCGGCCGTTGGTGCCGTTGACGGTATAACATTGGCTGGTTTCGCAACTGTTGCTCTTGCCGGCTTCGTCCTGGCGATTGGGCTCTTATCGGGCCGCCGAGATCAGCCTTCCATCGCGTCGATCATGCCGACCCGGGTTGCGTGACGTCCGCCTTCAAACTCGGCATCCAGAAACGCATCCACGATTTCTAGTGCGAGCCCCTCGCCAACAACCCGCGCGCCAATGGACAGCATATTCGCGTTGTTGTGCTGTCGGATCATGGCCGCTGAAAATGTGTCACTACATACACCACAACGGATGCCTTTGACCTTATTCGCGGCCATCATGATGCCCTGCCCGGTTCCGCAAAGAATAATGCCGAGATCGCAGTCGCCCGACGCAACGCGTTCGGCAGCGGCAGCTCCATGCTGAGGGTAGTGCGTGCTCTCTGTCGTGGTCGGGCCAATATCCACGACGTCCCAGCCCTTCTCGGCGACATGCGCCGCGATTGCAGCGCGAAGCTCGATCGCTGCGTGGTCACTGGAAAGCACAACTTTTTTCGCCGCCATCTGAAACATCCCTTGCTGGCATTAGTCTTTCAGAAGCCCTTACCGCGCCCTTTCGATCTTGTCCTCCAGAAAGAACACACAAAACAAAAAAGCCCCGCCGAGGCGGGGCCTTTTCAGTGATTTTTGGGTCGCCTTAGTCGCGGCTTTCCGGTGTCTCCATCAGATCGGCGTCGATCTCGACAGCCTCGCCAATGTCTTCCATCGGTGCAGCCAGCGCGGCAGCAGCTTCCGCCTCGGCGCGCGCTTCCTGAATTACTTTCAGGTCACGCTCTGCTGCAATACGGCGCACCTTCTGCGTGGCACCACCGGTACCAGCCGGGATCAGACGGCCCACGATGACGTTCTCTTTCAGGCCAACCAGCTTGT
>CAZMRS010000434.1:0-2738 GCA_964568435.1 uncultured Boseongicola sp.
ATACGACGTGCGCAGCTTCCACAAGGGCATCCGCTCCTGGGCCCGCATCCTGAACGAGTTGACCGTCTAGTCGCGCAAGAAGGCCATTAAGGTCGCAGTCGTCTCATCCGGCGATTGATCCGGGAAGAAATGACCGCCAGGGATCGCTTTGGCGGTCATTTTGCTTAGAAAAGGCGCCCATGTCTCCGCGACATCGAACAGCTTAGCCATCGCGCCGTCCGCTCCAAAAAGAACCAACGCCGGTCCGTCGAACTGCCGCCCGCGATCCTCGGCATCGTGATGCCTGTCTACGGCCATCACCGCGCGATAATCAGCCGTGGTCGCCGGGTCGCGCCATGCAGCCCTGTAAGCCGCAAGCCCTTCGAAATCTTCAAGGCTCGCGCCGCCCCACCCTAGCAAACACGCTTCATAGAAATGATCTGGATCCGCCTCAATCATCCGCTCAGCGAATGGCGCGGGCTGCGCGAGGTAGGACCAATGGAAATAGGACGCTGAAACATCTGCCGTCCAGTTCTCCAATAAAGTGAGCGTCGGGACGATATCCATCACTGTCAGGGACAACAGCCGATAGGGCGCATCCAGCGACATACGGTGCGCGACACGCCCACCGCGATCATGTCCCACAAGATGAAACCGCTCAAAGCCCAACGACGCCATCAACGCCAACATGTCGCCGCCCATCGCGCGAAAGCTGTAGGTGGCGGGATCGCCCTCAGGACGCGGTTTCGACGAGGCGCCATATCCGCGCAAATCCGCCCGCACGACAGTAAACTCTCGCTGCAGATCAGCACCGATACGATCCCACATGACACGCGACTGTGGGAAGCCGTGCAATAGCAACACGGGCGGCCCCTCACCTGCCACATCATACGAAATCGAAACACCGTCGCGCGAAAACTCAGCCATGCCCAGAGCATGGACCGAAAGAAATGCGTTTCAAGGAGAAAGTGGCGCGGTTGACGGGGCTCGAACCCGCGACCCCCGGCGTGACAGGCCGGTACTCTAACCAACTGAGCTACAACCGCGCAGATAACGCGCGGCTTCTAGACAGGCGGCCAAAAGACGTCAAGCGGAATTGGAGACGTCTCGAGCGGTCTTCTGGCTGTTGGTGAAGGCCTTAATGTAGTCGGCCAGCGCATCGTAAACGACGCGGACCCGGCGCGATGTCCTGAGCTCCTGCGGCGCGACAAGCCAAATCGGGAACTCAAACTCCAACTTATCCTTGAGAACCGGCCGCACTTCCGGAAACAGCCCACCAACATCCCAACTGTTGACGCCTAACCCCAGACCGGATCGCACCATCTCCCAATGAACAAGATGATTGCCGGATGCCGCCTTGAAATTCTCCAAGGTGGCGGGCACGCCCTTTGCCTGCAAGGCTTCCAGGTACTCATTTGGATTGGCAAGTCCTATGAACGGAAGGTCGGCCAGATCTGACAGCCTGCGGATGTGCCCGTGCGCCTCAAGAAACCTCTCTGAAGCAAACAGCCCGCCGTTATCCATACGGATGCGCCGCGCAATGAGGTCCGGTTCTTTTGGGTCCGCGTTGCGCACCGCAATATCGGCCTCCCGTTGACGCAAGTCGCTCAATGAATTCGTCCCCAAAATCTCAACATGAATGCCCGGATACGTCGTGCGCAAAACCGCACGAACCCCCGGCCAGACATAGGCTGAATACATCTCTGTCGCCGAGATTTTGACTTGCCCTTCCAGTGTCTGCGATTGTCCAGCCGCAACAAGCGACAGACGCGTCGCCGCTGCCCCCATAGCGCGGACATGTTCTGCCAGTTCAAGCGCTGCTGTTGTCGGGATCAACTGTCGGCCTGCGCGCTCGAACAAAGTTACGTTCAAATGCGCCTCTAGCGCCGCCACCTGGCGTCCAAGTGTAGGCTGCGTGAGCCCAAGCGCACGCGCCGCTGCCGATAGTGACCCCTCTTCCAAGGTCGCCAGAAACGCCCGTACCTGGTTCCAATCAAAATCTACCGCCTGCCAATTCATGCGAATATGCATATCACAAACACGAATATCTACAATTCCATTTGGAATTCTCCTGTGCCAAACCCTCACTCAACAAGGAGATACCCCAATGACAGCAGCAGTTTTCTGGAACAAGTTGGCACGCAGATACGCCGCGCGCCCCGTCGCCGACATCCCCGCCTACGAGGCAACACTCGACCATGTGCGTCGCTATCTCGCGCCGAACCAAAACGTGATTGAGGTCGGTTGCGGCACCGGCTCAACCGCGCTGGTCCTCGCCGAAAACGCCGCGCGCTATACCGGCACTGATTTCTCATCTGAAATGATCGCAATCGCACGCGAAAAACTGGCGAAAAATCCGCTCTCGTCGCTCGACTTTGCGGAAACAGGTGCAACTCTCGACACCGAGGCAGACGCCTCCCGCGACGTGGTACTCGGCTTCAACCTCTATCACCTGGTCCCTGACCTCGACGCAAGCCTGTCTGCCGCGCATCGGGTCTTGAAACCTGGCGGCCTCTTCATCACCAAGACTCCCTGCATCGCGAGCATGTGGTACATCCGCCCCATCATCGGCGCAATGCGCCTCGTCGGCAAAGCCCCGGGCGTACTCTACCTCACTCCAGGAGCCTACGACAAAGCCATTGAGCGTGCAGGTTTTGAGATCGTCGAGGCCGGCTTCTACGGAAAAGGCAAAACGAACCGATTTGTGGTCGCTCGTAAGCCCTAACGCAACTCACTCTTTCCAAATACCTCGGGTGAGC
>CAZMRS010000435.1:0-2737 GCA_964568435.1 uncultured Boseongicola sp.
GTCCGTGTCGACACCGCCGCGTTTGTGGTGCGACCTCGCCGACGAGATTGACGTCGGGATAATCGTCGCCAGTGACGTGCCAACAGCCATCGGCATCGCAATTTCTGGCGAAAGGCCAAGGAATCCCGCCAACCAGAACAGCACGGGGACGATGACGATCCCACCGCCCACGCCCAACAGACCGGCCAACACACCAGCGATGGCGCCGGTCACCAGCAGTCCAACAGCAAAAGCTATCAACAGTTCGGGTGTGTAGACCGCGTTCAAGATTCGCCCCTTTCCATCGTGTCAATCGCAACGCCCTGCTCCGTTGACGCAGCCAACTTGATCGCTTCGATCACCCGCAGGCTTTCCAACCCTTCCCGCCCTGAAACCAGAGGCGATTTCTCTCCGCGAATGACGGCAACAAAGTCATCCAACTGTCGTTCCAGTGGCGGGGCCACTTCAAAAGGCACGGTTTCTCCGGAAATAGGCTCCCACCAGCTGCGCGTGTCATCATGCCGCCAAACCGTCAGGTCAGGCACTGACAAAGAGCCGTGTGTGCCGCCAATGCGATAACAACTTGTCTGAACGTTGGGGTAGATCGGGTTCTCTGCACTTGTGAATTCCCAACTCCAAGGCGCTGACACCGTATCTGAGACGGAGACCGTGCCAAGAGCACCGTCGGTAAATCGAATAAGGACCGCCATGGTGTCTTCCACATCAAACCCACGCGCATTCCGGCTTTCCAGCGCTTGCACATACTCAACATCGCCGCAGAAGTGACGCATCAGATCAATGTCGTGAATGAGATTTATGAAAACCGGCCCGGCACCCGGAGAGCGTCGCCAGCTAGGCTCAAAATAGTCGTCCGGTTTATAGAGCCAAAACTGCCCAGTCGCGGCAATGACATCCCCCAGGCGACCTGACGCGATCACTTGCTTGGCGGCTGCGACCAGAGGATTGTGTCGACGATGGTGACCGACAAGTATCTCGACGCCCTTGGCCTCTGCCGCATTCACAAGCGTCTCAGCCGATGCGACATCGTTCGAGATCGGTTTCTCGATCAGCATGGGAACACCAGCTTCCACACAAGCGAGGCCCTGCTCGACATGCAACTGGTTTGGCGTCGCCAAGACAATCCCATCCGCACGCTCAGTCGCAAGGAATGTCTCGAGGTCTGAAAACCAAGGCACGTCCGCAGCGCGTGCCACGCTTTCGGCTTCAGGCGACGGATCAACCACCGCAGAGAGCCTCGCGCATCGAGAGACAACCTCGACATGCGTTCGCCCGATCAGCCCGGCTCCTACCACCGCAATAGCTGGCGTGTCGCTCATATTGGTCCCTGCCCCATAAATCGCGTCCCGGTATCGGCGTGCATGCTCCGCGCGTCAAGACACGCGCTGTCTGGCGAGAGGTTTCCTGATCTGATAAGACTTCTCAGTGCGGAACACTTTGGGCCGCAAAGACAATTCGAAGTGATACCCATGCCTAAGAATACCTACGCCACTCCGCCCGGCGGTCTTCCCGCGCAATCTGACGTCATGACTGGGCGCGCCGTTTTCACGGACGCCTATGCGGTCATTCCAAGTGGTGTGATGCGGGATATCGTGACGAGTATGCTTCCAAACTGGACTGGAACGCGCGCCTGGGTCCTCGCTCGACCGCTGTCCGGATTTGCCGAAACCTTCGCGCAGTTGATCGTCGAAGTCACCCCTGGGGGAGGATCAGATGCGCCGGAACCTGACGTCGATGGTGAGGCGGTCATCTTTGTGCTCTCTGGCAAAATCGACGTCACGCACGGTGGTTGCACACACGCGATGACAGAAGGCGGATATGCCTATCTTCCGCCCGGCAAGTCATGGACTCTGAAAAACGACTCCGACCACCCCGCCACGTTTGTGTGGATTAGAAAGCGCTATGCCTACGTTGACGGGATTGACGCGCCCGACGCCTTTTTCACCAATGATGCCGACGTGATCCCGATTTCGATGCCCGACACAAATGATGCCTGGGCCACAACGCGTTTCGTTGACCCGGACGACATGCGCCACGACATGCACGTCAATATCGTCACCTTTGCACCGGGCGGGGTGATCCCGTTTGAAGAAACGCATGTCATGGAACACGGCATTTACGTTCTTCAGGGCAAAGCTTCTTATAAATTGAACCAGGACTGGGTCGAGGTCGAAGCTGGCGATTTCATGTGGCTGCGCGCCTTTTGTCCGCAGGCATGTTATGCCTCGGGCCCCCGTCCTTTCCGCTATTTGCTCTACAAGGACGTGAACCGCCACGCGAACCTGACCCTCGCTTGAACCGTCCGCGTTTCTTCAAAAAAACACTTCGTATTTTAGTGAACAAGCGCGCCGATTAAGGGCCTCGAAAGAGTTCTGCCATATCGCAACCGAACCAACGTGTTCCCAGTGATATGAAAGGACCGTATCCATGAAACTTCGTCTCTTGAGTGTAACGCTCTCCGCACTGCTCGCCACCGAAGCAGCTGCTCAGGACTTTGAGGCAGCAGCACAACAGTATTTCGAATCCGAGATCTCGAAATGGGCCGGCGCGCAGGTGCTCGTCGACGCGGTGAACGCGCAAAACGCCCAAACTGCCGCCTACACGCAAGCCCAGATCGACGCGTTGGATCAAGCATGGCGTGCCGAGGTGGGCGCAGCGAACACGCCAACAATTACACCTGTTCTAGAAAACACCGCAGCCGCCTTTTTGCGCGATCAGGTTTCGGGATCCGGTGCCGCCA
>CAZMRS010000436.1:0-2732 GCA_964568435.1 uncultured Boseongicola sp.
AAGCAGTCCGTGGTTCTTGAAAAACTCGATCATCGCGCGCGCCGGGAAATCCAGGATGTGCGCGGTTGGCGTGGACCAGATCGCACCGGAGAACGGCGTCAGGTAATAGTCACGAAACCAGGCGCCCAAGCCCAAGGTGCCGATCAATTCTCCGATCGTCATGTCTGGGCTGGCGACTTCATCAGCCTTGGCGTTAAAGCGCAATATATCGCGGATCATTTTAAGAAACCGCGGTCGTACCACATTCGAACGTTGCGAGAAGATCGTGTTTACGTCGGCCAACCCGTATTCCAGCGCGCCACCCCGCGCCGACACACCAAAGCTCATATTGCTTTTGACTGTCGGTACCTCGAGGTCTTCAAAAAGACGCGTAAGGTGCGGGTAGTTTCGGTGATTGAAAACGATAAAGCCTGTGTCGACCGGCTGATCACCATTTTTGCCGGCAATTACAGTGCGTGCATGACCGCCCAGCCGCTTGTTCGCCTCCATCAGGACAACGTGACTGTTTTCGGCAAGGTGAAACGCCGCTCCCAATCCCGAAATGCCACCGCCGATCACGACAACTCTCTTCGCAGCCACGCTGCGTGCTTCAAATGGCATTCCTGTCTCCTGCCTTCGTCTTTGTACTCTTTACGCCCCAAAGCGCCATACAGATTAAAATTCAGTTGTTTGGATTAAATTTAATCCACTGCGCGGCCGCGCGCGTAATAAGTGAAATGCCGAAAGACACCGGTCATAGAGAAGTTGATGCAATAGCGTCGCGTTCGTCCTATCGTGACAGGCGTGAACCTTCTGTTGCAAAAAGCTCTACGACCTTGAATAGCGCCGCTGCCTCCGCCGAACCTGATTGGCCAGACTTGGTGTCACGCATCCATCTGGATCGCGACAAGGCTGCGTTTGCAAAGATTTTTTCGCATTTTGCACCACGCGTTAAGGCGTTTCTTATGAAGGGCGGTTCCGGAGAAGCGCTCGCCGAAGAATGCACCCAGGAAGTGATGGCAACGCTTTGGCAAAAGGCCCATCTGTTCGATCCGAGCCGCGCGAGTGTCGCAACCTGGATCTTCACCATCGCGCGGAACAAGAAAATTGACGCACTGCGCAAACAAAGACGTCCAGAACCCGAGGATTTGCCCTGGGGGCCTGAAGAAGAACCCGACCAAATGGATGTGGTCGCGATGCAACAAGAGTCGGAAAGACTCGCAAAAGCCGTACAGGAATTGCCGGAAAAGCAGAGACTTTTGATCCAGCAGGCCTATTTCGGCGAACTAAGTCATAGTGAGATTGCGGAAGAGACAGGGCTTCCGCTGGGAACGATCAAATCAAGGATCCGGTTGGCGCTGGAACGCTTGCGCCATTCGATGAAGTGAGTAGTGGAAATGGAAAATATTGAACATCACCTGAACGATAGCCTTTTGATGGGCTATGCGTCTGGGAATTTGCCAGAGGCATTCAACCTTGTCGTCGCAACGCACATCTCGTTGTGTGATGAGTGCCGTTCGCGCCTTGAAGCCTTCGAAGCAGTAGGCGGTGCCCTTATCGACGAAGATGCCGAGGCTGAGCTTGCCGAAGACTCGTTGGCTGCAACGTTGAAGATCATCGACTCATTGGAGGATGCTCCTCAGATTCGGCTGTCGACGCCTCCGACAAACGGCACTGTCTTCCCATCGCCGCTTCAGTCCTACGTCGGTGGTGATCTTGAGAATGTGCGCTGGCGCAGCATCGGTGGCGGGGTCAAGCAGTCGGTCATCAAAACTTCATCGGCCGCAACGGTTCGCCTTCTGAGTATCCCGGCCGGGGCCGCCATGCCGGATCATGGTCACCGCGGTACCGAGCTTACGCTGGTCCTGAAGGGCGCATTTACAGACGAAGATGGTCGATTTGGCCGGGGCGACATCGAGATCGCGAATGAAGATCTTCACCACACACCCATCGCAGACGAGGGCGAAGATTGCATCTGTCTCGCGGCGACAGACGCGCCGCTGAGGTTCCGCAAGCTTATCCCGCGCATCGCGCAGCCGTTTATCGGAATTTAATTGAAGGGCCGCTCTAAGCGGCCCTTTTCGCATTTACTGAGCAAAAGACGCCCTAAGGTGATCGGCGGCCGCAACAACGGCCGGGTTGTCGTTGCGGCCATGCAAAAGCCCTAGCTTGTAATCAGGCAGTTTTGGCAATCGGTACTTCTGCGGAGCTTCCACAATGTCGCCGCCCAACCCATACCGCGCAATCGGCGCGACAGCCAAATCAGCAAGGATCGCGGCGCGCTGTCCCGAAATATTGCCGCTTTGGAAAGCCACCCGCCACTCCGTGCCAGCAGCATCAAGCGCCTCGGTCGCACCCTTCCGCCAGACACATGACTCGTCCCAAACACTGACCGGCAATGGAACCTGCTGCGCAGCTATCCCACCTTTTCGCATGGCCCATACCAGCTTTTCTCGTAACAGAATCTCGGCGTCTTCCGATCCCTGAAATCCCGCGTCACAGGTGACAATCGCAAGGTCCAGATCGCCATTCCGATAACTTTCGATCATGCGGTCTGTCGTATCGACCACAACGTTCACCGTCACGGCACAGTGTGTCTCGGAAAAGCGCTTGAGCATCCCCAAAAGGAAGTGTTCCGCAACATCGTCGGGGGCCCCTAGGCGCACTACACCTTGCACATCCGGTACGACGAAACGCGAAACAGCATCCCGGTTGAACGCTAACATCCGCCGCGCGTGATCCAAAAGGAAAAG
>CAZMRS010000437.1:0-2730 GCA_964568435.1 uncultured Boseongicola sp.
GAACTCACCTTCGAGCTCAAAGACGAAAAAGGCCGACCGCGTTCCTTCGGCTCGGTTGCAGGCGGCGGGCGTTACGACGACCTTGTGAAACGCTTCACTGGCCAAGCCGTCCCAGCCACCGGCATTTCCATCGGCGTTGACCGTCTTCTTGCCGCGCTGCGGATGAAGGGTCGGGCAGGTGCTGACACGGCTGGCCCCGTCGTCGTCACCGTCATGGATCGCGACCGGATGGCCGATTATCAGGCGATGGCCGCAACTCTCCGCGCCGCAGGCATCCGCGCGGAAGTCTACCTCGGCAACCCGAAGAACTTCGGTAACCAGCTCAAATACGCGGACAAGCGTCAAAGCCCCGTCGCAATTATCCAAGGCTCCGACGAGGCCGAGCGCGGCGTCGTTCAAGTCAAAGACCTGATCCTCGGTGCCAAAATCGCCGAGACGGCGACGCTTGAAGAGTGGAAAGACCAGCCTGCGCAGTTCGAATGCCCGACCGAAGATATGGTTGCGCGTGTGCAGGCCATCCTCGACCGACAATGACTGTAACGCCAGACATCCGAGCCGAGGCGGACCGCCTTCGCGCGTCATTCGAAGCCAAAGGTGCTGAAAGCTTCGAGACCGCGATCTTGCAACCGGCAGGTACGCTTCTGAACCTTTACGGCGAAGACATCCATGCGCGTGCCTTCGTCACGCAAGATCCGTTGCGCGGTGAGATGATGCTCAGGCCCGATTTCACGGTCCCGCTTGTGCAGTCACACATTGCAAGCGGCGCAACCAACGCGCGCTACACCTATGCAGGCGAAGTTTTCCGCCGTCAGGAAGATGACGAAACCCGACCGACGGAATACTTACAGGTCGGCTTCGAGGTCATTGGTCACGACAGCGGACGGGCCGCGGAAATCAATGCTGACGCTGAAGTGTTCACGACAATCTCGAACGCGCTCGATGGTTTGCCGGTCGAGGCGACGATAGGTGATTTCAACGTCTTGACGGCAGCCATCCTTGATCTCGACACACCGAAGCGGCGCAAGGATGCGCTCCTGCGCCACCTTTGGCGCCCGGTGCGGTTCCGCGCGTTGCTCGACAGGTTCTCCAAACCCGCGCCGCCATTGCCGGACCCCATCGGCATCAATACGCCTCACGTCGGTTTGCGGAGCCCCATGGAAGTGGAAGCTCGTCTTGCGCTACTGGCCGAGGAACAATCCACCCCACCACTCAAAGCCAGCGAAGTCGACCGCATCATGGCGCTTCTCGACGTCAAGGCGACGGCGCCAGACGCGGTGCGTGCGATCAAATCCATCGCCGCAGGCGACACTGATGTGCTGAACGCGGCGCGCGTGATCGAAGACTTGCTGGATGTCTTGGCGGAAAACGGCACCGACCCAGGCGCGCTCGGTTTCGAAGCAAGCTACGGCCTGACGTCGCTTGAGTACTACACAGGCTTCGTTTTCGGCTTTTCCGCGCCCGACCTGCCAGTTGTGGCGACTGGCGGGCGCTACGACATGCTGACTGCAGCACTTTCAGGCGGAAAGCGCATCCCTGCCATTGGCGGCGTGATCCGACCAGATGCAGTCCTTGCAGTGAGGGCCGCGACATGACCCTAAAGCTTGGCATCCCCTCCAAAGGTCGCTTGATGGCCGACACCTTCGACTGGTTCGGCGAACGCGGAGTGTCCATCTCGCGCACAGGGACGGATCGCGAGTATGCAGGTCGCGTCGATGGCGTCGATGGAGTCGAACTGGTGCTCCTGTCCGCGGGGGAAATCCCGCGCGAGCTTGAAGCCGGACGCATCCACCTTGGCGTAACCGGCTCTGACGTGGTGCGGGAAAAGATCGCGCGTTGGGACACTAAAGTTGCGCCACTCGCCCAACTTGGCTTCGGCCACGCCGATCTCGTGATGGCCGTTCCGAAGACGTGGGTCGATGTGCGCGATCTGAACGATCTCGACGCTGCGGCGGATGCGTTCCGCCGGACCCACGGTTTCCGTCTGCGTATCGCTACGAAGTACCACCGTCTGGTCCGCGCGCATCTGAAGGCAGCAGGTGTCGCAAGCTATCAGCTTGTCGACAGCCAGGGCGCGACTGAGGGAACGGTTGCCAACCTCACGGCTGAGGCGGTGGCTGATATCACCTCGACTGGGGCAACTCTGGACGCGAACCACCTCAAGATAATTGGCGACGTCATCCACGCGAGCCAGGCCACGCTGTTCCAATCATTAACGGCTCAGATGTCGGACGCGGATGGTGAACACCTCGACGCGCTTTTGGCGAGAATCGACGTCTGATCGACGAACTACTGTTGGTGAAACTTGCGCCGCGCATCCACGGCGATGCCTCGCTTTGTTTCCAGGTCCGAAATCTGACGCATTAAGTCTTTTCGCTTGCCCTCGTCGCTTTCTTGGGCAAGCGCCGTAATCAGCGCGTCGATCTTCTTTTTCAATCGGAACTCCTCCGGGACAACGCCAGCTTCGGCCATCACGCGGTACCCCGCGGCCAAACCCGGGTCTACATGGACGTCGCCCGTGCGGTCCGGAAGCGGCTCACCTTCGCCTGGAAGGTCGGCCAATTGACCCTCGGCTTCGGCCTTCAGAATCCGCCGTTCTATAAGTCGGTTCCACCACGCCATGTGCCAACCATACCAGAGTCGCGAACGCGAAAACATGTCTCAAAAATGGGTAAAGGCACCGAACGCATGCACCGACGTAATACCGACGTTATACCGACACGATACCGATTT
>CAZMRS010000438.1:0-2729 GCA_964568435.1 uncultured Boseongicola sp.
ACACTGAAACACTCGCCTCAATCGACGCAAACACGAACGGCATCGGCGTGTTTGGCCTCGCGTTTTACGAGAACAATCTCGACAAGCTGAAAGTTGCAACGATGTCCGGTGTGGCTCCGTCAACCGACACGATCGCGACTGGTGAGTATCCCGTTTCCCGTCCGCTCTATTTCTACGTCAAGGGCGCGCACATTGGCGTTATCCCTGGCCTGAAAGAGTACGCACAGTTCTTCGTCGCTGATGAATTGGCTGGCCCGAATGGCCCGCTTGCGCAGTACGGTCTCGTTTCCGACCCTGAGCTGTCCGACACGCAGAACGCTGTTGCTACAGAACAGGCGATGGGTTCTGGCAGCTAAGGCACGAGAAGCGCGTGAATTCTTGACCAGGGCAGCGTCGATGTTGCCCTGGTCTTCTTAACTGAAACGTCTCTAAGAGGGTCCTATGCCGCTGTTTTGGCTTTTACTGATCGTCGCGATTGTCGCGATGGTTGGTTTTGTGGTTGGACGCTCTCGGGCTATGGCCAGCGTTGGTGGTAATCGTCGCGGGCTGCATTCCTTGCCGATCTACTACGGTGCCAATGCGGCGCTGAAGTCTATCGTTCCGGCCTTCGGACTTATTGTCATTTGGTTGATTGCGCAGCCGCTCTATGTTGGGGGCTCCGTCTCTTCGATGATCCCAGACAGCGCAATTGGCGAGGGGTCGTCCAGAGGCCTCGCGATGGCAGAGGTGCGTCGTACGGCGGAAGGCATTTCCAATGCCGTTGCGTTGGGGGCGATGAGCGATGAGTTCGCTGAGGACCCGAACGCAGACATCTCGGAGATGACACAAAGCTTGAAAGATGCCGGACAGATCGTGACGTCTGACATCACGCAGACGATTTGGCTTGCGGCGCAAGAGTATCGCTCGGCAAGCGCTACGGGGTACGTCATTATGACCGTGCTCGCAATCCTCGTGGCACTGGGCGGAGCAGGGTGGGGGTTGTTTGAAATCAACCCGGAATTCCGAGCGCGGAATGTCGTTGAGAACGGCGTGCTGGTCTTGCTGATTGCTGCGGCGTCGATTGCTATTTTGACGACACTGGGCATCGTTTTATCACTTGTTTTCAACACGGTGGAGTTTTTCGGACTTTATCCAGCCTTGGAATTCTTCACCAGTCTTGAGTGGGCGCCGAGTTTCTCGGGTCGCGGCGGGGCATCCGAGCTCGGTATTCTGCCGCTCCTTTGGGGCACGCTGTATATCTCGTTCGTGGCATTGCTTGTGTCGGTGCCGATTGGATTGTTCTCTGCGATCTACCTTTCAGAGTATGCATCGCCGAAGGTGCGTGCGTTCGCGAAGCCTCTTCTGGAGATCCTCGCTGGTATTCCGACCATCGTCTACGGGCTGTTCGCGCTTTTGACCGTCGGTCCGCTGTTGGTGAGTGTGTTTGGCGAAGGCGGTATGCTGGGCGTGTCGTGGCAGGGTGGCGGACGCGCAGTCATTACGGCTGGGCTCGTCATGGGGATTATGCTGATCCCGTTTGTAAGCTCGCTGTCTGACGACATTATCAATGCTGTTCCGCAGGCAATGCGCGACGGGTCATACGGATTGGGTGCCACACAGTCTGAGACGATCCACCAGGTCGTATTACCGGCCGCTTTACCGGGTATTGCAGGTGCCATTCTTCTGGCTGCATCGCGCGCCATCGGTGAGACGATGATCGTGGTTCTTGGAGCAGGGGCGGCGGCTCGATTGAGTTTGAACCCGTTCGAAGCCATGACCACGGTGACGGCCAAAATCGTGTCCCAGCTGACGGGCGATTCTGACTTTGCGTCGCCTGAGGCTCTGGTTGCCTTTGCGCTTGGGATGTCTCTCTTCGTTATCACTTTGGCGCTGAACGTGATCGCGCTTTATATCGTGCGCAAATATCGGGAGCAGTACGACTAATGACCGATGCCTCTTTCACACCTGAAGCGCCGCGCCCAAAGCAGTCTTTGACGCTGGCTGACGAGCGCACGAAGAAGCGCAACGCTGCTGAAAAGCGGTTCCAGTATTATGGAATGGCGGCCATCGCGGTTGGTTTGTTCTTCCTGTTTGTGCTGGCGTTTTCGATCATCCGCTCGGGGTTGCCGGCGTTTACGCATACCGTGGTTAAAGTCGATTTTGTTCTGACGCAGGAGCAGTTCGATGAGGCGGAAGGGCAGTTGTTCAAGACGGCAGCCTATGAAGGCTATTTCAACGCGGCACTTCAGGAAAAGCTGACCGAGCGTGCCTTGGACGTTGAGTTCGATAAAGATGCCATTGAGCGTATTCTCGGCAAGACGGGTGGGACGCTGCGTGAGTTTTATCGTGAAAACACCGATCAGTTGGGACAGGCCGTTTCTTTCGAGCTTTCAGCTTCGTCTCGCGTAGATGGGTATTTCAAGGGTCGCGTGTCGCGCGACACACTGCAAGACAGCCGCTTTTTGATGTTGAGCGATCTTGATTTGGTGGATGCGCTGACGGAAGCGGACATCATCGTGAGTGCGTTCAACTGGAACTTTATCACTGGTGCCGACTCGGGCGTGGACAACCCGGGCGGCGCGGGCATCGGTGCCTCGGTCATCGGGTCGTTCTTTATGATGCTGGTCGTGCTGTTCTTGTCGCTGCCGATTGGCGTTGCAGCCTCGATCTATCTGGAAGAGTTCGCGCCACAGAACCGCTTTACGGACCTGATTGAAGTGAACATCTCGAACCTCGCCGCGGTGCCGTCG
>CAZMRS010000439.1:0-2722 GCA_964568435.1 uncultured Boseongicola sp.
TCGGACAGGGCTTCCTGTTCTCGGGAGAGTGGTGGATCCTGTTCTTCCCTGCGATGACGCTTTTGACGCTGGCTCTGGCGGTGAACTTGCTGGGTGATTGGTTGCGGGATGCATTGAACCCGAGATTGAAGTGATCTGCCGCAACGCGACGCTGGCCGAGGTTGAGCTGATGCTCAGCTGGGCCGTCGAGGAAGGGTGGAACGCAGGCGTCGATGACGCGGTGGCGTTTTACGCTGGAGATCCCGACGGGTTCTTTGTGGCCGAAGTGGACGGCGCACCTGTTGTTTCGATTTCGGTGGTCAATCATACAGATGATTTTGCGTTTTTAGGCCTTTACATCTGCCATCCTGAGCATCGGGGCAAAGGGATCGGGTATGCGCTGTGGCAGCACGCGCTGGAGCATGCGGGCCAGCGGACCGTCGGGCTCGACGGTGTCCCGGATCAACAGGCAAACTATGCATCCTCGGGGTTTGTTTGGGCCGGGGAGACGCGTCGGTTCGAGGGGGCAATCGCAGGCGCAACTGGCGACGGCGTGCGGTTGGCGCTGCCGGGCGACGTGCCGGAACTGACTGCGCGAGAGGCGGAGGTGACAGGTGTGGCGAAACCGGCCTTCAACGCCGGGTGGTTCGCGGAATATGAGACCCGAAAGACCTTTGTTCTGGAAGGCGCGTCTGCCTTTGCAACCGCCCGCCAATGTGGGGCTGGTACCAAGATCGGCCCGTTGATCGCGGAAACTGTGGATCAGGCCGAAACGCTAATCCGGCACATCGCGTCCTTGTTTCCGGCCCCGATGATTATTGACGTGCCAACCGGCTCGGACGCGCTGGCGGCATGGTGTGAAACACAAGGCATGACCGTCTCATTCGGGACGGCGCGGATGTATCGGGGCGCGCCTCCTGTAACGCGACCGGCTGTGTCAGCAGTTTCGACCTTGGAGCTAGGCTAGACGCTTCGTCCGCGACGTGACCGCGTTCGAGATGGTTAGGCAGTGCCTTGTGTGTCGATGTGGAGCTGATCGAGTTCGTGCCAGCGTTGCACGGCAGCAGGGTCAAAGTCCGTCGTGGCGGGCGTGTCCACCTTGAAATGTCCGTACCGATCTTCCCCTCGCACCAGCATGGCGCTGTCGTGGTCATGCTTTGTCTGGCGCACGTGAGGTGCCAGATATTGCACGTTCAACCCGATGCGCCGGTCATCCGAGCGGTTCGGCATGGAGGCATGGAGCGTCCAGCCGTGGTGGAACGACGCCTCTCCGGGCCGCAGAGGGCAAAGGACGGCCTCGTCTTCGTTGATGCCGTCCACGGTCTGTCCCTGAAACAACACGTTGTCGCCACGGTCTCCGGTTTTGTGGTCATAGACCCCGTGTTTGTGGCTGCCTGGGATCATGCGCATGCAGCCAGAAAGATCGGTGGCCGGTGAGAGCGCTAGCCACATCGACACTTGTGCGTCGTCCGACAGACCCCAGAAGGTCAGGTCCTGATGCCAGCTGACAAAGCCGGGCGTGTGGGGTTCCTTGATGATGAAGGTTGAATCGTAAAGCAGGATGTCCGGACCGATGAGGGCTTCAACGACGTCGAGCACGCGCGGGTGCGTCGCCATTGCCAAAGGCGACGTCATAACGGTATGGAGTTTGGCCTTGTAGTGAATTTTGCCTTGGCTGGCCTCAAGGTCTTCCAGAGACTTTCGATGCTGATTGGCCTCGTTTTCCGAAAACAGAGGAACGCCGGTGATGTAGCCATCGCGGTCGTAGTCTGTGGCAAGCGCCTTCAGGTCCATTCCGTATCCTCCCTAACACGTCATCGGGAAAGGCTCGCGCTTCATCCGGGGTCTGTCTAGTCACTTGTGCGACATGGGAGAGGTCGTTTTTTGTCGTGAAGTTATGAGAGTTTTCCCGAGCGTCAGCCCTTGCGCTTGGAATGACACCCGGCCCATAAAGGTTGAAATATTAAGGAATGGCGCCTTTGTCCCAACCGGTTCTCTCTGTCCGCGACCTTGTGGTCGAAATCCCAACCCGCACTGGCATTCTGAAACCCGTTGATCGGGTGTCCTATGACATTGCTCCTGGCGAGATACTTGGTGTTGTTGGCGAAAGTGGCGCGGGCAAGTCGATGACCGGAAACGCGGTCATTGGGCTCTTGGATCGACCGGCGCGCATTGCCGGTGGCGAGATTTACCTCAACAACACGCGAATTGACGGGTTCAACCGCGACCAGATGCGCCGCATTCGGGGCAAAGAGATCGGGATGGTGTTTCAGGACCCGCTCACGTCTCTCAATCCGCTTTTGAAGATTGGCGACCAGCTGACCGAGACAATCCTGGCGCACCTCGACATGTCCGAGGACGATGCACGGCAACGCGCAGTGGCGGCATTGGACGAGGTTGGTATCCCGGCAGCAGCGAGCCGGATCGACAGCTATCCGCACGAGTTCTCGGGTGGGATGCGGCAACGTGTGGTGATTGCACTGGCGCTCTGCGCTGAGCCGTCCTTGGTCATTGCTGATGAGCCGACTACGGCGCTGGATGTCTCGGTGCAGGCGCAGATTATCGCGTTGTTGAAGCGGCTCTGCCGGGAGCGCGGGACAGCAGTGATGCTGGTGACTCACGATATGGGTGTGATCGCCGAGGCTGCAGATCGTGTGGCAGTGATGTATGCGGGTCGCTTGGCCGAGCTCGGGCCGGTGCGCGACGTCGTGCAACGCCCGCGCCATCCTTATACGGAAGGTTT
>CAZMRS010000440.1:0-2716 GCA_964568435.1 uncultured Boseongicola sp.
GAAGGGGTGCGGTTCGCTGTGGCCCGCGCCGCTGAAGCTGAACACTCCGAACTGGCCGGGTTGGGATAAGAGACCTTTGCCCGTTGGGGTGAGCGTGATGGCGGTAGCGCCCGCCGTTTCTTCAATGCCGGTGATCTTGTAGACGCATGACGGCTTCATGCGGTCTGGCAGAAGCGTCCAGATGTATGCGGCGATACCAGCGAGGCAGAAGAGGCCCGTGTAAAGACCAGCGGGATCGGTCATCGCAAAGGGCTTTATTATTAAGGTGAAGTGCAAGGCGCCTGCAATGAAAAGCGCGCCCATCGCCTTATGCGTCCATTTCCAGAGGTGATAGGGGATAACCGTTGCGATGGAGATCACGACGAGTATGAGGAGCCCATAGAGGCTGATTTCGCCCAAGGTTTCTCCAAGGCCGTTCAGCAAGGTCTCTCGCCCCAGGCCGCGTATGTCTGCATCTATGGTGTCGTGAAGCAGCATCGTTATCATCGCGATGATGCCAGTCCACTTATGCAGAACGTAAACCTGATCGAGACCGCCAAAGATGGACTCGATTCCGGGCAGGCGCGTTGCGAGTATTTGTCCCCAGGCCATCAGGATGAGGCAGTTCAGCCCGAGGTACTGTGAGAATAACGCGGCCTGGTCGGTTATGCCGGGCAGCGCAAACAACTGAAAAGCCGGCACGAGAGCCGTCGCTGCGATGAGCAGCGCGCCAAAGTTGGTCATGGAGTTTCCTTTGGGTGGTCAGGTTGTGGTGGTGACGAGAGAGTCAGCCATCAGATCATCAAGAAAGACGCTTAGGAGCTGTAGTCGACCTGCGACATCGGCTTTGCGGTAGACCGAGGCGCATTGGGCTTTGATCGTCCCTTGCTTGGTGTCGCGGAGGTCTGCCATTTCTGCGATGGAGAACCCTTTGATCGCCAGAATGGCCACCTGCCGTTCTGCGTCGGTCAACGCCCATTCTTGGAAGCGGTTTTCAAGCACTTCCTGAAATGCGCCTGAAGCGACCTTGATCTGATCTTCGAGGCGCGTGTGTCGCGACAGGATGTGGCGCAGCTCGTTTCCAGTGAATGCGAGACTGAAGAACAATACGATCGTGACCAAGGCTTCGATCACATCGCTTTCGGCCAGAATATTCACGGAGTTCGGCAGCAACAAATCCCATGTTGTGTCCATCAGGAAATAGGCAGAGCAGGCTGCCTGTAGGACGAAGAGAGTCAATAGGATTGCAGTTCTCGGCATGGTGAGATCCTTTTTCGCGTCTTTGGCGCGCCCCGAGGGCGGACGCGCCATACCTTGATGCTTTTAACTGTCTTCGCTTGCGTCTTCGTCGTCCAGTTCAATCTCGAGGATCAGCCCGGTATCCGCCGCGATCTCAATTTCGAACATCTGACCGTCGCGAACGGCTTCGACTTCGATCTCGCCATCTTCCATCTCGATCTCAAGCACCCGGTAACCTTCGGCTTCCAGTGTGCTGAGGATTTCTGCGTCTGTAACGCCCGTCGTGTCACCGGCATTTATTTGGGCGAGAGCCACGCCAGGGACGAGGAGGCCAGCGAGGAGAGCGAGTTTTGCGTTGGTCATGGGTATTTGCCTTTCCAGATTTGAGTTTCATCCGCTGTGTTGCGGTTGACCTCATCTGGAAAGGTGGGGAGGTGATCGGAATTGGACTTTAGGTCTAATTCGCGGGACTTAGGCCGAAGGTTTATGCGATTTTTGGCCGTTTTTTTTGCGAAACGTTCGGGTTTTTTTGGGGGGGGGACCTGTCAGCGTACCGGTGTAACTGATTCACCTTTCCGCAGAGAAATGGTCAGCCAAAAGTCTGCGCAGCGGCAGTTTGGCATCCAATTTGCTTGCAAGAAGGAAAATGCCGCCGAATTTGCGTTGGAGGTACAGAACGTCCATGGGAACGGGTTGGGGCACATATCCGGCTTCGGCGAGGGCCATGCCTTGCTCGTTCATTTGGTTCGACAGGCTGCGGTCTGCGAAATCAAAAGTCTCGACCTCTCTGATCGTGGCGAAAACAGTGTCGATCATCGCGAGGATACGGTCGTCGAACGTTCCGCTTCCTTCGATGAAACCGAGATCGATGGCTGCGTTTCTCAGCGCGTCCGCGTCTGCTTCCAAGCCGGCGGCTAGGAGGTTCCGATAGCTGTTGCAGAGTTCCTCGTCGAGGTGGCGGGTCGCTCCGAAATCAAGGAGATTGATCCTTCCAGTTTCGGCATTGTAGCGAAAATTCGCGAAATTGGGATCGCTTTGGGCGACGGAAAACTCGAACACCTCGCGAAGCGTCAGGTCGATAAGGGCCGTTGCAATGCGATTTCGTTCCGATTGGTCAGTATTCGCAGCCGTTTCGATAGGGTTTCCTTTGAGAAAGGACATTGTGAGGATTTCGCGCGTGCTCCAGTCCTCTTGGAACTGCGGCACGGTGAAGTCCTCGTTGGCGTCGAGAAGCGCTTGGAAGCGTTGCATTTCGCGGCCCTCGCGTGCGTAGTCTGTCTCCTCGTGGAGCTGCCTGCGGGCTTCTTCCATGTAAGGCGCAAGTTCGAAGCCTTTGGGGAGCAGCCCGGACATTTTCACCAGAGCGCCGACGTTGGCGACGTCGCTATTAATGCTGTCCGCAATCCCTGGATATTGCACTTTGATGGCCACGTCGCGGCCATCCTTCAATTGGGCGCGGTGGACTTGCCCGATGCTGGCGGCTGCGATCGGGTGCACA
>CAZMRS010000441.1:0-2714 GCA_964568435.1 uncultured Boseongicola sp.
AGTCGGGGCGCCGAAGGGATAACGATCTCAGGCGAAAGGACAGAGGGGGCGCCAGCGGGCAAGGCATTTGCCCGATAGGTGCCCGGCGCGCAAAAGCCGGCAGAAATGGGGATACGATGTCGGATCTGAAGCGCACACCGCTTTTCGAACTTCATTCCACACTTGGCGCCAAGATGGTGCCATTTGCCGGCTATGAAATGCCAGTTCAGTACCCGATGGGTGTGATGAAAGAACACCTTCACACGCGCGAAGCGGCCGGACTGTTTGACGTGAGTCACATGGGCCAAGTCATCCTGCGGCCGCGATCAGGCGACGTTCTGGATGCAGCGAAGGCGCTGGAAACTTTGGTGCCTGTGTCGATCCTCGCTTTGAAAGAAGGGCGACAGAGGTACGCGCTTTTCACCAATGACGACGGTGGGATTTTGGACGACTTGATGGTCGCCAATCGTGGGGATCATCTGTTTCTGGTTGTGAATGCAGCCTGCAAAGACGCCGATGTCGCGCATATGCAGACGCATCTTGCGGATGCTTGCGAGATCGAGGTGATTACGGATCGTGGATTGGTCGCGTTACAAGGACCGGCGTCCGAGGCGGCATTGGCTGCGCTGGTGCCAAGCACTGCAGAAATGCGATTTATGGATGTCGGGGTATTCGATTGGGACGGCGTCGAGATTTGGGTCTCGCGTTCGGGCTACACTGGCGAGGACGGCTTTGAGATTTCCGTACCGGAACAGGATGTAGCTCGGTTTTGCGAGGCGTTACTGGCGCAAGAGGCAGTCGAGCCTATTGGCTTGGGCGCGCGGGACTCGCTTCGGCTTGAGGCTGGGCTGTGCCTTTACGGATCTGACCTGGACACGAGCACCAGCCCCGTTGAGGGCGCTTTGGAATGGGCCATTCAAAAGGCGCGTCGCAGCGGTGGGGAGCGCGCAGGTGGTTTTCCGGGTGCAGATAGAATTCTGAAGGAGCTTGACGAAGGCGCGACGCGGCGACGTGTCGGGCTGCTTCCCGAAGGTCGCGCTCCCATGCGGGCAGGCACCGAGATTTATTCCGGTGATGTGAAAGTTGGTGAGGTGACATCGGGCGCATTTGGCCCGACACTCGGCGCACCAATGTCGATGGGATATGTTGCAATTGATCAAGCCTCAGTCGGAACACAGCTTGAAGGCGAAGTGCGCGGGAAGAGGCTGCCGGTCCGGATTGTGGACATGCCCTTCAGACCATCCACCTACAAACGATAATCCAACATTGAGAGGGACTTATGAAGTATACTGAAGACCACGAATGGCTCCTGGCCGACGGCGATATTGTAACCGTTGGGATCACCGAGCACGCATCGACCCAACTTGGCGATGTTGTATTTGTCGAACTGCCCGAAGCCGAAACCCAAGTCGCCAAGGGTGACGAGATTTGCGTTATTGAGAGCGTTAAGGCTGCTTCTGACATTGTTGCACCTGTGGACGGCGAGATCGTCGAAGTGAACGAGGCGCTCGCGGATAATCCAGGTCTGGTGAACGAAGACCCGCTTGGTGAGGCGTGGTTCTTCAAGCTGAAAGTCGAAGACCTCAGCCAGCTCGACGGTCTGATGGACGAAGACGCCTACAAAGAGATGATCGACTAATCGACATCTCTGACCGCTGATTGATTAACCCAAGCAGGCTGTGGAGGCCGCGATGACGTTTACGCCGACCGAATACCTTCCGTACGATTTTGCCAACCGCCGACACATCGGGCCGTCACCTTCAGAAATGGCGGAAATGCTAAAGGTGCTTGGTATTTCGAGCCTTGATGAGTTGATTGATCAGACGGTTCCTGGGTCCATCCGACAGGCAGCCCCGCTGTCATTTGGTAAGCCCAAGTCGGAACGAGAACTTCTGTGGCACATGCGAAAAGTTGCCGAAAAGAACGATGTTTACACGACCATGATCGGGCAGGGGTACCACGGCACGGTGACCCCCCCGGCCATTCAGCGGAATATTCTGGAGAACCCGGCATGGTACACGGCATACACACCCTATCAGCCCGAGATCAGTCAGGGCCGTCTTGAGGCGCTGTTGAACTACCAGACGATGATCAGCGACCTTACAGGCCTGGAAATTGCCAACGCCTCGCTGTTGGACGAGGCAACTGCTGCGGCCGAAGCGATGACAATGGCTGAACGGACGGCGAAGTCGAAATCCAAGGTCTTCTTCGTAGATGAGAACTGCCATCCGCAAAACATCGAAGTGATGAAAACGCGCGCGGCCCCATTGGGGATCGAAGTGATTGTCGGAGCCCCTGAAGAGCTGGCTGCGTCGGATGTTTTTGGGGCAATCTTCCAGTATCCGGGAACGTACGGTCACGTGCGAGACTTCACCGAGCAGATGGACGCGCTGCATGAGGCCAAAGCGCTCGGTATTGTGATCGCGGATCCTCTCGCTCTGACTCTACTGAAGGAACCGGGAGCGATGGGTGCCGACATTGCCGTTGGGTCAACGCAACGCTTTGGTGTGCCGATGGGCTTTGGCGGCCCGCACGCCGCCTACATGGCGTGTCGTGACAACCTGAAACGGGCGATGCCCGGACGGCTTGTTGGGGTGTCGATCGACGCGCGCGGCAACAAAGCTTATCGCCTCAGCCTCCAAACACGCGAGCAACATATCAGCCGTGAAAAGGCGACGTCGAACGTGTGTACGGCGCAGGCATTGCTGGCTGTGATGGCATCCTTCTATGCCGTT
>CAZMRS010000442.1:0-2708 GCA_964568435.1 uncultured Boseongicola sp.
TCCAGTGTTCATTGGCACCGCCCGGAATGGCAATCTCGTAGGGGGACATCGCCGCATCTCCGACGAAGATGCATTTATACTGGGCGCTGTAGGTGTTCAGGACATCCCAGGTCGGTATCTGCGCGTTCCAACGGCGGCGGTTGTCTTTCCACACGCCTTCGTAGAGGCAGTTGTGAAAGTAGTAGTATTCAAGGTGTTTGAATTCTGTTCGGGCTGCTGAAAACAGCTCCTCCATGAGCTGAACGTACGGATCCATGGACCCGCCCACGTCCAGAAACAGCAATACGCGAACCGCATTTCGCCGCTCAGGCCGTGTCTTTACATCAAGATACCCGTGTTCGGCTGTGGCTCGAATTGTGCCGTCGAGATCCAGTTCATCGTCGGCCCCTTCGCGGGCCCACTGGCGCAATCGGCGCAAGGCTACCTTGATTGCACGCGTGCCGATCTCGCGCGTGTCGTCAAAATCTTTGAATTCACGTTTGTCCCAGACCTTCACTGCCCGCTGATGACGGCTTTCGTCTTGCCCGATTCGCACGCCTTCGGGATTGTAGCCGTAGGCCCCAAATGGAGACGTCCCGGCTGTACCAACCCATTTGGACCCGCCTTGGTGACGACCTTGCTGTTCCTTCAAGCGCTCGCGGAGCGTCTCCATGAGTTTGTCAAATCCACCGAGCGCTTCGATTTCTTTCTTTTCGTCTTCGGTCAGGTGCTTCTCGGCCATTTTGCGCAACCAGTCTTCTGGCAGGTCGAGCGCCTCGACGACGGCTTCGGGCGAGATGTTCTCGACGCCTCTGAAGGTTTCGGCAAATGCGCGGTCGAAACGGTCCAGGTGCGCTTCGTTTTTCACCATGATCGTGCGGCCAAGGTAGTAGAAGGTGTCGATGTCGTAGGTCGACAAGCCTGCATCAAGCGCGCCGAGAAAACTCAGATACTCTCGGAGCGAGACCGGCACCCCGACACGTCTGAGCGTCTCGAAGAACGGCAGGAACATCAGGTGACGATGCGCTCGATGATGATTGCCAGCAATACACCAAGCAGGGCAAAAGCAATGCCAAACCCGGCGGCATATTGAGCCATATCGAGCCAAGTGCCTTTACGTTTTCTGGCATTTGAGATGCCAAGAAGAATTCCAAAGAGAGCAGAGGCGATAACGATCATGACGATGTGTCCTGTCTTGTGCGCGGGCTGATGTTGCGGATTTCCCTGACGCGGGCCTGAATGTCGCCCACAGTCCCAAAACCGTAGCGTGCCCATGCGATTGCGTCACTTTGTGTGGCGGCGGCTTCAGTTGGACGACCGAGTATCTCCAAGGCTTCTGCTTTTATCAGCAAAAGCAAAGAGAGAAGCGCCGCATTTTCAGACTGTCGTACGGTGTCGAGGTTGCGATCGACAAGCCCAAGCGCGACTTCTGCGCGCCCGGCGGAGAGTTGGAAGGCCGCAATTTGCATCGCCACATGCGCCTCGTGGATCGCGGTATCTGGACGGTTCTGGTAAATCTTCCCGGCTGCAAGGAAACCGCCGAGCGCGCGGTTCGGATTGGTGGCAAGCGAGAGCCTTCCAAACACGTAATGCGAGTAAGCAAGGCGCGTATCGGCTGCGCCGAATCTCGTGGCGAGTGCGATCGCCCGTTCAGCTGCAGACAACCGCCGCGCGCGGCTTTCGCTGCTGTTTGTCGCCAACAGGATTGCGCGTTGCCATTCGGGTGTGGCAGGGGTGAGTTGAGTGCTCCGTACAGTACCCCCGCGCGGATTGAGCCGACGGAGTACTGTGGGAAGGCGCGTCGCTACCTCGTTTTGTGACATGCCCGTGGCAAGTGCGTCGTCATAAGTGATCCGGAGAATGAGCATGTCATATCCGGTCAGCACGGTATGAAAGTTGTCGTCGTTGAATACGGATTGTGACAGGCGGTAGAGATCATTCACCGGACCCAGCGCTTGTGCGATTTCCTCGTGCAGGCAATCGCGAATTTCCTGGGGGCTGACGTCGACGGGCAGAAAGATCGCCATCTTTTTGCGTTCAACAAGCCGGTTCCAGAAGGTGTCGGGGTCATTTCTACGGGCGCGGTATTCGCTCCAGTCCGAAACATTTGGTCGGACAAAACACGCAGCCGTTGGCGCAACGCGTTGGATTTGTCGGCGGGTGACAGTCTGCACTGTGATGTCGGCGTCAGATGTTGGGGCGACGCGCGAGATGTCGATCCGGGCTTCGCGCTGGAAACGGCCCAAAAGACGATCGAGGTCGCGATCCAGGCTGGCTGGTGCGTTCCCAAGTACCCGCAGTCGGATCGGTCCTTCGAACCGGGTGAAGCGCGGCATGCGTTCCCCGTTTTCGAGGACAAATGTCAGGTCCATGAAATCGCGAGCGATGCTTGTGTTCGACTGCGTGATGCGTTCGGGCGCGGCAGGCCCGAACGTGTTCATTGGCGGCAGTGTGAGTGGCGGATTGGCTTGTCGGGCGGTTTCCACCGTGCCGCACGCGGTCAGCATGAGCGCCGCCAGTATGGCCAAACCCCGGCGCATCAGAGGTCTCTCGCGTATTTGATGAAGGGAGTCTTGACGCCGATGCGGTCGTAGAGCTTGCGCGCGGTTTCGTTGAAATCCTGCGTGGTCCAATAAACAGAAGGCGCGCCTGCTTTGTCAGCGGCCTCGTAGACCGCTTCGATCAAAGCGCGTCCTGCGCCTGTGCCTCGTGCTTCCGGCGCGACGTAA
>CAZMRS010000443.1:0-2702 GCA_964568435.1 uncultured Boseongicola sp.
TACACTCTTTCCATCCGCGAAGCTCTGCAACGCCTTGAAACACAATCCCTTTTAGCGCGTGACGGCAGGTCTCTCATCGTTGCGTCACTGGACCATAATCAAATGGCAGAGCTGTACGTCGTGCGTTCAGAGCTGGAAGGGTTGGCGGCGCGACTGGCTGCTAGACACGCGACCGAGGAAGAAATTCGTTTGTTGCGGGCCTTCGTTGAAGAGGATCAGACACTGGTGGATGATCCGGCGGCCTTGGCGCGTACAAATCGCAGGTTTCATCGCCAGGTTCATCTGGCCTCGCACAACAGATATCTCGTGCAGCAACTCGATCTCGTCTATCGCTCGATGGCGCTGATGACGACGACGTCACTTGCAGCCGAGGGTCGGAGCGCGCGGGCTTTGGCAGAGCACCAATCCATCGTCGATGCGATTTCAGCAGGCGACGCAGACGCGGCTCAAGTTGAGCTTAAGGGCCATATATCAAGAGCTTACGAGGCGAGGCTCAGGCGGGATGCGGAAGCGGCTGCCGATGCCAGCGTCGTTTCGGCCGACTGAATTTCCCACCATGTGAGGTCTTGTCCCAGTAGAAGGGCCGGACGACTATTTCCCAGATTGCTTTCCAACTTGCGACGGCAGACATCGGAAAATAGAGGTGCATAAGTGGCACCCACCAGATGAGCCCGCGATGCCTTGGTGTGGCGACTGCAAGTGCAAGCGTTGTAATAGTCGCCACTTCGCAAAGTAGGAACGTGGCACCTAAAGTGACAACGATGCTCCATGGTGCAATGTCGAGAAGTGGGTGGGGCATACCAAGTAGCACCAGCCAAAACGACCAGAGAAACGGCGCGAGGACGAACTGAGACAGCGTGCCAAAGAATAGTATCTGGAATCCAAAAAATTTCTTTAGACCCAGCTCTCGAAAAAGCCGAATTGGTTGCCGCATGTGAACGCCCCAGGTCATAAAGTACCCTTTGATCCAGCGAGACCGCTGCTTGATCCACGTTGGAACGGTGGCGGTTGCTTCCTCTAGTGTGACCGACGATATGAATTCCGTTTTGTATCCGCGTCTTGCGAGGCGGATGCCGAGGTCCGCGTCTTCAGTTACGTTGTGTGCGTCCCAACGACCGACCTTTTCGAGAATTTCGCGGCGGAAGAACACTGTTGTCCCTCCGAGGGGAATGACAAAGCCCATACGCACAAGGCCAGGTAGAACAAGCCGGAACCACGTCGCGTAGTCGATGGCAAAGCATCGTGTGAGCCATGTATTGCGCGCGTTGTAGAAATCGAGAACTCCTTGAAGACAGGCCACGTTTGGCGGCGCGGCTGCGAATGTTTCTACAACAGTGCGAAGCTGGTTCGGGGCAGGGGCATCTTCGGCGTCGTAAACGCCGACAATGTCCCCTTTGGCGAAATCCAGCGCGTAGTTGAGTGCGCGTGGTTTTGTTTGAGGGTTACCAGGTGGAACAGTGATGATGTGGATCCAATCGGGCAGATCGGCATCGTCGAGCGCGGCGGCCGTCTCCGCGTCGCCGTGTTCCAAAATCAAAAGCACGTCGAGCCGATCTTTTGGGAAGTCCAATCGACCGAGCCGCTCGATGAGTCGGTCAGCGATGTCGGTTTCCTTAAACAGAGGAACCAGCAGAGAAAGTCGCGGATAACTGTTTTCTTTCAGAGCTTTGGGTCGAGAACTGTGCCACGTTTCTCCAAAGGTTCTTGAGGCGTGGAGTTGCATAAGCGCGCCCGCAGTTCGCAGCCCGCAGACGCCGACCAGCGTGCTGGTTGCCCATACTGTAAGAGCCACGATCACGAACTGCGGTGCCGCAATCGCGAAGAACGCGACGGTGACGAAGATGGCGATCAAGAGTGCAGCCGTCCACCCCCCGGACCAATGCCGGCAGCTTTCCCTGGGGCATGTGTACCGCGTTGCTTTTCGGGCCATAGCGGGACTGGACACTCGAATGACACCTGACCTTATCCCGTCTTCGTTTGCCGCGCGGTGCACGACCGCCCCAAACGCAGCCTCAAGATGCGATCTATGCTTTTGAAACTGCTCTCGGTTCGGGGCCGCAACAAGCGTCACCGCGCCCGCGCGGCAGAGAGGCGCGAGGCTATTGCGAATGGCGAACCCCGGTTCCAGCGCGGCAAGCAAGCGCGCATCGGGTTTTATCTTTTCGGCCCGCTGTTTGACCAACGTCGTCTGTCTTTTGGTTTTCGGAACCAGATCGGTTTTTGGACTTCGCCGTGAGCGAAACATCATCGGCGCGCCGATTTCAGAAACACAATGTACACCAAGCGTCGCGACTGCATGGTCGCCACGTTTACGTCATACCGGTTAAGTCGGCGTTAAGGCTAAGCACTCTCTTTCGCGCGGGCTTCCATTGCCTCGGCAAAACGTTCGAACAGGTAATAGCTGTCCATGGGGCCGGGGCTTGCCTCGGGGTGGTATTGAACAGAATATACAGGCCGGTCCGCCATTCGGATGCCGCAGTTCGAGCCGTCGAAGAGAGAGACGTGGGTTTCCACGACGCCATCCGGTAGTGTCTGACTGTCCACTGTAAACCCGTGGTTCATGGAAGTGATTTCAACTTTGCCTGTGTCGAGGTCTTTCACCGGGTGGTTAGCACCGTGGTGGCCGTGGTTCATTTTGACAGTCGTTGCACCAAGCGCGAGCGCAAGCATCTGGTGCCCAAGACAGATGCCCACACCAGGCA
>CAZMRS010000444.1:0-1172 GCA_964568435.1 uncultured Boseongicola sp.
TTGTCTTACCCTATACTTGCCGGCACGGCGGTTGAACTACGCGTGCATGGCGCACGGATTCCGGCGCTCGTTCAATGGCATCGCGAGTTGCGGGCGGGTGTGAGGTTCCTGGATCGAATGGAACGGGAGACGCTGGCGTTGCTGGAAGAGGCTGGGGAAGACGATATCTTTGACTAGGCTGCGTCGTCTTTTTCCGGGTCGATCATGAACTTCTGGAGCGCCATGATCTGTGACCACAGAAAGACGAACATCAAGAGCGGAAAGCCGAAAGTTTCGATCTTCACCCAGGCGTCGGTCGACATCGTGCGCCATACAACCTCGTTGGCGATAGCAAGGCCTGCAAAGAACGCTGTCAGGCGTTTTGTGAGCTTCATCCAGCCTTCGTGGGCCATTGGAAGAAACTCCGACATCACCCAAGCGAGGTAGGATCTGCCTTGAAGCAGCCCAAGGCCCAGGATGCCCGCAAAAAGTCCGTAAACCAGCGTTGTCTTCATTTTGAAGAACCGCTCATCATTGAACCAGACGGTTAGCCCCCCAAAAAGTACGACCATCACGGCCGTGAACACCTGCATGCGGCTGAGTTTTCCGGTGAGTTTCCAGAGGATTGCGATGGACGCGAGCAAGATGGGGACAAAGACCCCAGCCGCGACGATGAACCCGTCGTATTCTGTTCCGCCAATGGTGTAGGTTTGGTCGCGCATTCTGAGATAGGCGACAAAGAACAAGAGCGGTGGCCCCAACTCGAGGACCTGTTTGACGATCGGGCTTAGTGGTTTTTCTTCCATGAGGCGTCACCTAATGGCGCGGTGTCTCGGGTGCAATGTGCAAACGCAACTTTGACTTAACCACCAAGCTCCACGACGACGGCACCAAGCGCAATGAGGGCCATGAGCGAGAGGCGACGCGGACCGACGCGTTCGCCCCAGAAAAGAAAAGCAATGAGGGCAGCGAAGACCACGGATGTTTCGCGCAAGACGGCGGCCTCTCCGACTTTGTCGAGGCGTGTGGCGAGCATGATGCCGCCGAACGAGAAGATGGCGACCACCGCGCCAATGAAACCGAGGCGCGCAAGTGGTGCGAAAGGGCGCGGCACCCTGCCCTTTTTATAGACGAGATACGCGACGGGGAACGCGATGCCATCGATGAGGAAGAACCACGCGACAAATGTGAGT
>CAZMRS010000444.1:1189-2700 GCA_964568435.1 uncultured Boseongicola sp.
AGCGGATCACAAGCGCGTCCCAGGTGGTGTAGAGAGCGACGAACCCGCCCGTCATGACGGCGAGGCCCAGCGCCAAGGGCAAGCGCGCGCGGTCGGTGGTTACATTGCGCAAATTGTAAACGGCAAGGCCAAGGATACCCGACGCGAGCATTGCGACCCCAAGCCATTGCAGGGCAGCGAAACGCTCTCCAAACAGTATGCCTGCGCCCACAACGGTAAAGACCGGACCGATGCCTCGGACCACCGGGTAAACGACCGTGTAGGAACCGACCGAATACGCGGCGGCTTGGGCAAGTTTGTAGCCAACGTGGATGACCCAAGCGATGGCGAAAAGTGGCCAGACGTCAGGTTCGGGCCATGGGACGACGAACACGGCGAATGGGAATGCAAGGAGCGCGTAACAGGCGTCAATGGCAGACCGGGTGGTGAATGGGTCGTATCGGCCTTTCTGGAGTGCTCCGAAAAGCGCGTGCAGGAAGGCAGCGACAAGCGCGAGGATGAGGGCTACCTGCTTGCCAGCATCAGTGCCCTCTAAAGAGATCAGCCACTCGCTCAATCGCTCGGGTCGGCGGCTTTGAACGAAACGTCAAACGTAGCGCCCTGCCACGCTGCGGACACGGCGTCCGCCGAATAGGGTTCTGCCACAAGGGCGAGCGCAAGGAACCGATCGAGCGGAATAGCACCTTCGGACATTTCAATTTCCAGGCGTCCCCAAGGAATGGGGCCCGCTGCGATGAGAGCAGACAGCGCTGTTTTGCTGCCCGGCGGGAAAATATCGTCGGGCCAGCTTTCAACCGTTGCCCTAAGATCGTTCAAGGTGGCGTCGACAACGGAGTTAGGCTCTCCCGGTAAACCCGAAAACGCACCGAGAAACGCGCCTAGGGCAAGACCATCGAGGAAACCTTCGTTTTCAAGCGTGACTGACACACCTTCAAGTGTGAGTTGCCCTAGACCCGCGGGACTCAGCGTGACGTTTTCGGGCGTCATACCTGTTACAAAGCTTGTAAGTGAGAACCCGTTCGCCCTGGGCAGATCAACGGAAAACTCTTTGATTTCAAAGTCTCCAGAAATCGCTGACCAACTTGCAACGGCAGCTATGTCGATGAAGTTGTTACGGTTTTGCAGATCAAGGTAGTAGTTCATCCAAGGATCTGATGACTGAGGAACGATGCGCGCTCCATCGACGGTAACTGAGAATTCGACTATATCGGGAGTACCCGCAAGCAACTCATCAAGTCCCGTCAAAGACCATTCAATCTGCCCGGTCTCAATGAGCAAGACGATGTCTTCTTGCAGGACCAAACCCGATAGCTGGCAGCGTCCGTTTTCTTCCGTCAATGATCCAGGATCGATGACTCGATAGCCGGTTCCTGTGGCGGCTGAGCTGAACAGCTCAAGATCGCCGGCGCAGTCTGCCCAACTTGCATTCGGCGCAGCGAGGCAGGCGGCTATGAGAGCCAGTCTCACTCTTCGAGCCCCGTCAGGGCGGCTGCGAATTCGCGCGGATCGAA
>CAZMRS010000445.1:0-2682 GCA_964568435.1 uncultured Boseongicola sp.
CGCGAGGCTCCGAGGTCGGTCGAGGCAATGGAGCGCCTGGGTTCAGAGGCGGTAGCGTACTTTTCGGAAGTTGCAGGACCGGTGTCGGGTCGTCGACCTTGACGACGGGATCTTCGGTGGCGACGTCTTCGATTGGATCTGATTTATCCGGCGTGTCGTCAACCGCGAGGGCGCTTGCCGCCCGTGCCGTTGAAAAAGCCGGTTCGGCTTCGGGTTCGACCTGAGTGACGGTTGGGTCTGGGCAGGATTCAGCCAAGCCCGGAAAACGCGGAAATCCGTTCGGGACATCTAACGATGAAAACGCTCGGACGGTTAGTCCGCCCTTGGTGACGAAGGCTTCTGCCTCGTCGAGAGTTTCGCGGGCAACTGCCGCCACTTGTGCGCTTTCTGGCGACGAAAGTTCCCAGTCAATCTCAAGTTCATCCAGATTGTAGGGCGTTCTGCCCTCCATAGCCGAACGAATGGAGATGTTAGGATCGGTGTCGCTATCCACCTCGACGGTCGTAAACAGGATTTGATCGCGTGGAAGGAATATGTCGACGGGATCGGCGGTTTTCGCATTCGCGACAAGAGATGCAAGGCGCGTCTCGATATCCTCGCCTTCGAGCTTTTCAACGGCAAATTCGTGCCATTGCTCCGCGTCGCGGCGCATGAGGCGAACCGCCTCCATCGAAAGATCAAAACCCCAACGCTCTGACATGGTGGAGAGATACCACGCGGCAGCTTGCGCGTCACGACACTCAATGATGAAAATTGCTCTGTGCGGGTTTTCGCCGATTGTACTGTGATTACCGCTGCAAAAGGTGCAAGCTGTGACCTGTCAGGGGGCATAACGCGAGGGTTTGATATGCGATTTTTGATTTGCCTTTACCTGGGCTTAGCGGTCCTGGCCCCTCAAATTGTGGGTGCCGACGAGCTGGAACGCGAAATTGTTGTTACGGGGCAAGGTTCGGTGTCAGTCGCGCCCGACATGGCCACAATATTTGTGGGTGTTTCCGCCCAAGGGCGGTTGGCGGACGCAGCACTTTCGGAAGCCTCGGAGCGGGGCCGAGCGGTCTTGTCTCAGCTGGAAGAACAGGGGATCCAGGCGCGCGATATCCAAACGCGGAACGTGTCCCTTAACCCGCAATTTGCAAGGTCGAACGATGGCAGCGCTCCGCGGACAATTGGGTATGTAGCTACTTTGGATCTTGCGGTGCAGGTTCGAGATTTCGATCGTTTGGGTGAAGTTCTGGATGCCGTTGTGGCAGATGGGGCCAATCGGATGAACGGACTATCTTTTGGGGTGTCTGAACGTGCCGCTTTGGAGACAGAGGCGCGCGTAGCTGCAGTTGCTGATGCGCGAACGCGTGCTGAAACACTTGCGGAAGCTGCTGGCGTGGTGCTCGGTGAGGTCCTGTCCATACGCGAGGGCGGTGGTCAGGCTCCAATAGGTGTGGATCGAGCGATGATGATGGAAGCACGTGCCGCAGTGCCAATCGCAGGGGGCGAGATCGATGTGAACGCCTCAGTGACAATGGTTTTCGACATTGAGGACGGGGAATAATCGAAGAAATGAAGGCGGCTTTTTATGAAAGTACCGGTGCAGCTGAAGACGTGCTCCACGTGGGCGAAGTGCAGGATCCAGTTGTCAAACAAGGTGAAGTGCTGGTGCGGGTCGCCTATTCAGCGGTGCATCCATCGGATGTAAAGACGCGCGCGGGGGCTCGTGGCCCTATGGCATTTCCACGCGTCATACCTCATAGCGACGGGTCCGGGTGGATCGTCGCGGTTGGCGAGGGTGTCGATTCTGCACGTGTTGGAACGCGCGCTTGGATTTGGAACGCGGCTTGGAAGCGGCCAAACGGCACTGCTTCGGAGCTGATCGCGTTGCCGGAGGAGCAAGCCGTTCCTCTTCCGGATGCAGCGAGTTTGAAGGATGGGGCGACGTTGGGCATCCCGGCTATAACCGCTCACCGCTGTCTGTTTTCTGATGGCGACATTGCCGGGCAATCCGTGTTGGTCACCGGTGGCGCAGGAACTGTTGGAATCATGGCCATTCAAATGGCCAAGCGTGCAGGTGCGCGGGTCATTGCCACAGTGAGCGGGCCTGAGAAGGCGGCACACGCCGAGAGTTTAGGAGCCGATAGCGTCGTGAACTACCGCGACGGCGATGCCGTCGAGCAAATCCGTGCTGCGGCAGGAGGGAGCGTGGATCGGATCGTGGAGGTCGAGTTCGGTGGGAACCTTTCTATGTCACAGGCGCTTCTTGCCGATGGAGGTGTCATAGCAACTTATGGGTCAATGGCGGCACCAGAGCCTCAGATTCCGTTCTACCCGATGATGTTTTTGAACATGTCAGTACGTATGGTGTTCGCTTACATGATACCCACCGAGGCGCGTCGTCGGGCCGAGCAAGATATACACGCTTGGCTGGCTGACGGATCGTTGAAAGGGATTGTTGCTGATGAGTTCCAATTGGAGCACGCGGCGGCGGCACATCTTTCGGTCGAGGCAGGACAACGGATCGGTGTGACCTTGATCAAAGTGAGCGATACCACCTAGCGGCGCCTAATGGCGCGGGGGCTGCTGCCGAATGTTGACTTGAAAGCGCGCGAGAACGCTGCGGCGTTCTCGTAACCCGCGCGCGTCGCGACCTCGGTCAGAGGCAGGCTCGTTTCTTCGACCAAATGGCGTGCCGTA
>CAZMRS010000446.1:0-2678 GCA_964568435.1 uncultured Boseongicola sp.
CGGCTGCGATTGCCTCCAGCCCCTCGGTCAACGCAGCCGGACCGGGTGCAAGCACAAGCGGCGATTTTACCTCAACGATCCGACCGCTGCGAACCGCGGGAATATCCGCCCATCCTTCGCGGGTTGCGATTTTCTCAGGTCGCACCTTCTTCCCACACCAACTTGCGATAATGAGATCAGGAGCAGCCTTTGTCACATCGCCGGGCAACAGAATTCGATCCTTGGCACCTTGGGCGCGCGCACGTTCCGCAAACACATCGATGCCGCCAGCAATCGAAATCAATTCAGATGCCCACGCGATGCCCGCAATCTGCGGCTCGTCCCATTCTTCGAAATACACGCGCGGTTGAAGGTAAGTAGGAGTCGCCGCACGAACACGCGCCACATTCGCCTCCAACTCAGCAACAAGGGCCGCTGCTTCGTCCAAACGATCCACCAATGCGCCCAATGTGCGGATCATGTCGTAAATCCCCGCCACACTGCGCTGGTTAAACGCGTGAACCTGAACCCCGGCCCGGATCAGTTCGGCGGCAATATCTGCCTGGAGATCGGAAAAGGTCAGGACGAGTTCAGGCTCAAGCGCCAGTATTTTTGGAACATCTGCGCTGGTGAATGCTCCGACGCGCGGCTTCTCCCGACGCACGCGGGCAGGGCGGACAGCATAGCCGGTTACCCCGACAATCCGATCTTCGGCACCCAACAGATAGAGCGTCTCAACCGTCTCTTCGGTCAGACAAACGATGCGCTGGGCTCCGGTCATGCCGCGCCCTCCAGGGCCGCTGTGACATGAAACGCATCTCCATCCCACTGACCTGTCACGTGAAAGACATCCCGCAACAGCTTGTCACTCAGTACGTCGCGTGGTGTGCCGTCCGCGATTAACTTGCCCCGGTCCATCATCAAAAGGCGCGTACAGTACTGCGCGGCTAAGGACAGATCATGCATCGAGACAAGAACCGCAGTCCCAGTCGCTGCAAGATCTGCGAACACGCGCATCAACGAAAACTGGTGCGCCGGATCCAAACCTGCGACCGGTTCGTCGGCCAAGATGAGTGGTGTGCGTTGTGCAAGCACACGCGCGATCAACACGCGGGCCTGTTCACCCCCCGACAATTGCGTCGCATCACGACCAGCAAAACCTTCCAGCCCCATCTGTGCCAATGCATCGGCAACGATGTTTTCATCATCTGCAGACAAACGACGTCCGCCCGCAAGGTAAGGTGATCGTCCAAGACCAACCAATGTCTCCACGGTCACTGGCCATGCGATTTCGCGTGCTTGCGGCAGCCAAGCCGCGGCTTTCGCGCGCTCACGTTGGGGCAGGGCAGCAATCGAGGAGGCCCCGGTCGACGGTAAAAGCCCCAAGGCTCCGCGCATCAGTGTTGTCTTGCCCGCGCCGTTCGGCCCGATCAGTCCGACAACCTCACCTGCGCCAATTTCGAACCGCACGGTGTCGACCACTGGGCACGTGCCCCGCATCACAGTCAAACGGTCGACCGAAAGCAAGCTCATGCCATCGCCCTCCGTGTATGGAAGATCAGATGCAGGAAGACTGGCGCGCCGATGAACGCCGTCAAAACACCAAGCTTCAAATCCCGGTCCGGCAAAAGCGTCTGCGTCAGCGCATCCGCCGCAAGAACCATCACCGCGCCGCCAAGAGCGGAGGCGGGCAAAAGTCGTGATGGCAGGCCACCCGTCAGAGGCCTTAGGATGTGGGGGACGACCAATCCAACAAAGCCAATCGCCCCCGTCACGGCGGTTGCCGCGCCGACCGCCAAAGCTGTCCCGGCCACCACCATAAGACGCAAGCGCTGCAAACGAATACCCAGTGCTTCGGCCGCATCCTCGCCCAACGTCAATGCGTCCAGACCCCGGCCCGTCATGAACAGCAATACGCCTCCGGCAACGATCAGGGGTGCGGCGAGCCAAACATGGGTCCAGCTCCGATCAGCGAGTGATCCCATGAGCCAGAAAATAATCTCGCTCGCCGCGAACGGATTAGGCGAAAGGTTCAAAACAAGCGATGTCGCCGCGGCTGCAAGTGCACTGATCGCGATGCCCGCCAGGATAAGCACCAAAGACGAGCCGCGAGGCCCTGCCAAAAGCAGCAGAAGCGCGACTGCGGTTCCTGCGCCGATAAGGGCAAAGACGGGCAATGCAAGCGCGAAGGCTGCAACTAGCCCAGTCTGAAGCGCGATCACGGCCCCCAGCGCGGCCATGGCGGACACACCGATAAGGCACGGTTCAGCGAGTGGGTTCCGCAGCAGGCCTTGCATCGCTGCTCCCGAAAGACCGAGAGCCGCGCCAACCAGTGCGCCAAGAGCGGCGCGTGGCAATCTGATTTCCCGCATTACGATTGTTTCGGGACCTGCGCTGTCCTGAAAGAGCGCGGCGAGCGCAACACGCCACGACATATCGGATGGACCTGTCACGAGAGATGCAGCAACAGCGACCAGAGCGAGGCAGGAAAGCGCCAGCACAAGCGCCGGGCTGCCGCCAAGGCGGAACCGATCCAAGTTGGCCGTGCGCTTGTCTGCCATATCCATGGCCGACCCCCCGAAGCGACCCGAAACAATTGGGCCGCCGTACTCCAAGTCATGTCCGAAGAAACCAGCTCCGGACGGCGAACAATTGTCACCACACCGGAGAAAACCGTGTTCGTCCGCGCGCCCCGCGCC
>CAZMRS010000447.1:0-2678 GCA_964568435.1 uncultured Boseongicola sp.
GCATCGTGCGCGAGATGCTTGGGGGGACATGCGCCAGCATGTGTTTTGGGGGGCTGCCTACCATGCGTCTCTTCTGGCGGGACGAAAGGCGTATCCTTCTTTTCGGTCGCATCGAGAATTGGGCGCGGAAAGTGAGTTTCCAATTTACCTCAAACACTTGCTTGCGATGCCAAAACGACGGATCGCACGGCGAATTGCCATGGCAAAGATGAGGCGAGCGACGTTTCCGTATCACGTTGTACTTTGCCAATTGGCGCATGACGCGAACTTTCGGGACAACACACCGTTTGCGTCTCAGCGGGAGTTTCTCGATACCGTTTTGACCGGGTTTGCAGCGGGATCGCGTGCCCATCACCATTTGGTTGTGAAGGCGCATCCTTTGGAGGATGGACGGGAAGATTTGTCGGAATTGGTGGCGGTGCTGTCAAAGTCCCATGGCATTGCAGAGCGCGTTCATCTTGTGACAGGTGGCAAGTTGGCCCCGCTACTCGATCGCGCAACGAGTGTTGTGACAGCGAATTCGACAGGGGCCGAACAGGCGCTTTGGCGCGGATTGCCCCTCAAGGCCTTTGGTGCAGCGACGTATCACCGACCGGAGTTCGTGAGCCGTCAGAGTTTGGCGAAGTTCTTTGCCGAACCGGATGGCCCGGATATGGAGGCGTACTGGGTTTATCGGCAGTTTCTGTTGGAAACGTCGCAAGTCTCGGGTGGATTTTACTCGGCCTCGGGGCGTCGAAAACTGTATCGCGCGTTGCCTGACCTGATGTTGGACGCGCTTTCGCCTTATGAAAAACGGCTATCTGCGCCTGCGACCGGGCAGCAACACATTCGCCTCGTCACCTAAGGGGCTGCAATTATGCTGGAAATTGCGCTTTTGCCTGTCTAGGCTTCTTACAAAATAGCCGAGGCAGGCAAAAAATAAGGTCGAGGAGACCGAGCAGTGAGCAGATTTAGCAAACGCCGGGCGCGGTTCGTCGCCCTTTGCGTCGCAACCTCCATGCTGGCAGGGTGCGCGCTTCCCCGGTCAGGCCCCACCAAAAACGAGATATTCTCCGGCGCGGTTCAGCGTCAGGGCGACAGCTTTGTGGTGACGGTGGACGATCAAGTGACGGCACTGACGTCGGTTGTCCCTGCCCTTGGGTTTGCCGAAGGTTTGACGAAAGCGGCCGTGATCGGATCGGACATGATCCGCCCGGGTGACACGCTTGGCCTGACGATCTGGGAGAATGTTGAGGACGGGCTTTTGGCATCGGCTTCGGCGGGTGGTTCGTCATTGGAAGAGATCCAGGTCGATGGCTCTGGTTTTATCTTCGTCCCTTACGCTGGCCGTATTCGCGCAGCGGGCAACACGACAGAAGCTGTGCGCCGCATCATTACCGAAAAGCTTGAGGCACAAACGCCCGATCCGCAGGTGGTGATCCGCCGGATGCCGGGTGACGGAGCAACAGTGTCTTTGATAGGTGGCGTTGGCGCGCAGGGCGTGTACCCGATTGAGCGGCCGACGCGGACGTTGACGGCAATGCTGGCCAATGCTGGCGGCATTACCTTGCCGCCTGAGATCACGCAGGTGACTCTGATCCGTGGTGCGCATTCGGGGACTGTTTGGTTACAGGATTTGTACACGTCGCCACAGATGGACGTGGCGTTGCGAGGTGGTGACCGCATCCTTGTGGAAGAGGATACCAGGGCATTCACGGCACTTGGCGCGACAGGTGCCCAGCAGAACGTACCCTTTGATACGCAAAGCATTTCAGCGATCGAGGCCTTGGCGCGTGTTGGCGGATTGTCGACCGGTATCGCTGATCCGACGGGCATATTCGTGTTCCGCAATGAGCCTGCTGACATCGCAAACGCGGTGCTGGGCCGTGGCGACCTGATCGGGCCGCAACGGATGATCTACGTGCTGGATTTGACCAGCCCGAACGGTGTCTTTATGGCGCGCGACTTTGCGATCCGTGATGCGGATACGGTGTACGTGACCGAAGCGCCGTATACTCAGTTCAGCAAGGTTTTGTCTGCGGTTCTTGGACCGCTTCAGACGGCCTCTTCCATCGACCAACTGATCGAGTGACCGACGAGACAGGACGCCTTTGCGTCTACAACGGCGGTCTTTTGATGCGGCGCCCCGAGCGCCGTATCTTAGAGCTTGCTGGGTGGGACGTTGCGACCGGTGTTCCCGCAGAGGGCGATCATGTGGGCGTTTGGGGGCGGACAGCGACCGCTTGGCGCGGCGAGGCCATGGCAGAGTGGAAGGACGCCCCGGTTGTTCGAATTGAGGACGCGTTCTTGCGGTCGGTCTTGCCCGGGCGGGTGCGTGATGAGGTTCCGCTTGGACTGACGATTGATCGGTCGGGCGTACATTTTGACGGGGCGGAGCCCTCGGATTTGGAGACGTTGCTGCGGAATTCGCCGTCAGGTCTGGTGTGCTGACATTACCTATCTGCCAATGCGGCGCGGCTTCCTGTATCTGGTGGCGGTCATGGACTGGCACACCCGCAAGATTCTGGCCTGGCGCATATCCAACACGCTGGAAGCAGACTTCTGCGTCGAGGCGCTGAACGAGGCGATCCACCGCTTCGGCCCGCCCGAGATCATGAACACCGACCAAGGCAGCCAGTTCACGTCCTTTGCCTGGACCGACCGGCTGCGGCGATCCGGCGTGCGCATCTCGATGGATG
>CAZMRS010000448.1:0-2677 GCA_964568435.1 uncultured Boseongicola sp.
GACATTCATCATTACGGTGCCGACAGCGATCTCTGCCTTGATGCAGCGCCCGGTGGATGCCGATGTGTCTTCGGTAGAAACGGCGTTCTCGGGGTCCTCGCCATTGCCGGTCGAGCTCTATAAGCGGTTTGAGAAGGCAACTGGTGTTGAAATCATTGAAGGTTACGGTCTGACAGAGGCCACATGCCTTGTGTCCTGTAACCCTATTGGCGGCGTTAAGAAAATTGGCTCAATCGGAATTCCGTTTCCTTATACGGACGTGAAGATTCTCATTGGGACGTCTGATGGTGCGAGAGAGTGTGCGGCAGACGAGATCGGAGAGATTTGTCTGTCCAATCCGGGTGTTGTGATGCACGGGACCTACACCGAGCCGGACAAGAACCGCGATTTTTATCATACCTTCGACCACAAGGATTATTTGCGCACAGGCGATCTTGGTCGTCTTGATGAGGATGGCTATCTTTGGATCACAGGTCGGGCAAAGGACCTTATCATTCGTGGTGGGCACAATATCGACCCGGCCGAGATTGAAGAGGCTTTGGCAGGCCATGATGCTGTCGCGATGGCCGGCGCGATTGGTCAACCCGACGGACATGCAGGTGAACTTGCCGCTGTCTATGTAGAATTGGTGCAGGGCGCAGAGGTAAGCGAGAAGGAGCTGTATGACTACGCGGTTTCCAAGATTTCCGAGCGGGCTGCGTATCCGAAACACATTGAAATACTTGAGGAATTACCCAAAACGGCAGTCGGAAAGGTCTTTAAGCCGGACCTTCGGCGTCTGGCCATAGCCCGTGTCTTTGATGCGTCGCTTGACGCCGGGGGCCAAGCTGCACGTGTTGAGAATGTGATCGAAGACAAGAAACGCGGGCTGGTGGCGAAGGTGACGCGCCACGACGGGGATGATGCGGACAAGGTGGCAGAAATCCTCGGGGCTTATTCAGTGGCTTGGGACTGGGCCACTTAGGCAGTTGGCCGAAGACCTAATCCCTAAACCTTTAGGCAAGCGCCACAATATTGCCACATTTGGGTAAGGATTTGCCAAAATTGAGCCGCGATGGTGCGAGACCATAAGATGTTTTCGGATCAAGGTTATTCTCATGGCGTATATCGGATTAGGACTGGGCGTTGGAACGTTTACAGCAGTGCTTGCACTCTTTCTTGGGGCTGGATTGCTAGGTGCTTTCTTGATCTACGCAGGTGCGGGTAGCGCGGTTATGCTATCGGGCGTCGCGGCATCCATGATGTTTGAAGATACTCCGAAGAAGATCGAAGAAGATCCAATGCTTCTGCCGGAGCAGCAGAAGATATAGGTGAATATCGACTTATAAGTATATGTAAAATAACAATAGTTATACTCGCCTACTGATGGCCCAGCCTTAAGTGCTGATACGGGGATGTGCTCAGGCACTTAGTACGATGCTTTCTACGAATGTAAGTTTCAGACAAAATTCCTAAAAAGTCTTGCCTAATCGTGCGCTTTGACATGACGTCCTTCTGCGAGGGAGGGCGTGCACATGACAAAAACTGTTTCGTTTACCCAAATGAAGGATGGAACGCGGGAAGACTACGCGCTCCTCGAAGAGTTTGAAGCTGCTTATCATTCCGGGACGGCCGACCGTGTGATTGCGGAGCTTAAACGGCAGGGCGAGACATCCCTTGAGGGCTACAAGATCACGCGATTGGATCATGCCCTGCAATCAGCAACCCGAGCGGAAGCCGACGGCGCAGACTTGGACTGGATTGTCGGAGCGCTTCTTCACGACATTGGCGATGGGCTAGCCCCCCAGAATCACGACAGATTTTCCGCTGAAGTCATCAGGTCCTTCGTGCGTTGGGAGGTATCCTGGGTGGTCGAGCACCACGGCATTTTTCAGATGATCTATTACGCGCACCATTATGGGTGGGACGAAAATGCGCGCGACCGCTTCAAGGATCATCCCTGTTTTGCGTCCTGTGCTGCGTTTTGCGAGCAATGGGATCAGTCGTCGTTTGATCCAGATTACGAGGCAAAGCCGCTTCAGTACTTCGAGCCGATGGTGCGGGACGTTTTCGGACGCAAGGCATACGATCCTGCAGTGCTCAGGGAAGACGAAGTGACGCCGTTTCCCGTTGCGAGTATCTGAAAATAAAAGATAAAATCAGCCTCCGAGCGTTCTGCCTATGCTCTACAGCAGGTCGAAAACCGTAAATCTGTATCGCGTCGGTACAACGTCGGTATTACGTCGGTGCGGCCGTTCGGTGAGTTCAGCAGGCGTTAACGATTCACTTTGCGGAGAGAGCGTCGTGTGATGTGCAGGAACTTCCTAAGTGCCTTTGCGATTTTTCGTTTGCGACAGTGCGGGGGTCGTTTACACTTTCGTTATTGTTTGAGTCATTGGAGCACCTGACATGTATAATGGCGGTGGGCTTTTGTGGTACCTCGCAGTCGCCGGTTTGGTGATCGTTTTGTACCTCGCGCTGCGGGACTACGCCGGAGTATTTTAAAGTACGCATTGTGAAGGAGTGGTGCGCCAAGAGGGAAAAGGATTGAACTGCCAGTTCAATTCCCTCAGCGACGAAGAATGGAGTAATCTGTTCGACACCCTTGAGGAGTGGGAACGCTATCTCGCACAGTTAGACTCAAAGAGTCTGAGGTGTGACGATGAGCACTTTAGACCATAATTTCAATGATATAGCG
>CAZMRS010000449.1:0-2676 GCA_964568435.1 uncultured Boseongicola sp.
AATCAGACAGCACAAACTGAAACAGGCAGGTGTCTAGCAAACAGGGGGCACCTCACCGACCAACTCGGCAAACTTGTTGTCCGGCGAAGTGATCTCCCAGACCGCAATGGGATGCAGCGCGAAGGGGAAGCGGGTCACGCTGTCGAACTCGGGGTTCTTATGGCGGCGTGGCAGACCGTAATCCTGCGTATTCACCTCAAGGTCGGACACGCGGAACACGCCCAGCACCCGGCCTTGATCCTGTTGAGCTGTCGGTTCGCCCTTGGTGCCAACGGTGAAAACCAGGTCGCCTTCAGTCAGCACCTTGCGAGCATGTGACCGCGCGGCTTTGGTGGCGAACGTCATCGGCCATGCCGGGTTGCCGGGTGGACCCCAGACATAGGTGAAAAAGACCTTGGTCATGGCTGTTCACCCGCCCGGCGCAATTCGTTCACCGCACACAACTCAGGAACCGCATTACGATCCGGTAGGCGGGTTCGTAGGCCCGAAACGCTCTTTCATCCGGCTGTAGCTCGCCGTGCAGGAGCGAGTTGCGGAGGGCGTAGATCACTTCGACCAAACCGAAGAACAACTCCTCGCTGGAGCAGCGAAACTCAAAATCTCCGGCGACAATTGGGCGTTCTGTGCCGACCAAGAGATTACTCATCGGGCGCGGACAACAGACCTGATAGAGGCCGCGCAGGTGCCCCTGCATCGTTTGGGAAAGGCCGACATACTGGGGATGCACGATCAGGTCCCCTTCGTCATAGTCGGCCTGAGTGATGGTTGCCGTCACCTGCCCGCCACGGTTCGTTACCGTCGAAATCCATTGGCCATTCTGCTTGTCCACCGTGAACGTGATCGCACGGCTGACGGTGGACTGCGGAAGCTGGACGCGTTGGCGGATCGCGACCGATGTAAAGGTGATGCGTTCCAAAACATCATCTTCTCTGGCTACCTCGATCTGATAGTTTTCAAGGAAGCGGTGCAGGTCGGCAATGAGCAGTTTCAGCTCTTGCGCATCCTCCGTGTCCCGCCGGGGCCGCCCGTCTGGTCCGTTTTCACGTGGGCGCAGAAGCGGCAATATCTCGGATCGAACCGGGTTGGCGTGGGTCTTGACGTATTCGATCCCCGTCCGATCTCGACGGCTTCCGGCTTCTTCTCGGAACCAAGCGTTGAACGCCGCCCAGGCTTTCACGAACGGCCCGATATAGTCGATTTCCGCCCGCTCCTTCCACAGCCGCGCATTGTTGGGCAGACGGGCCATCAGATCGCCTCCACTGCTTTGTCGAGGAAGGCCATTGCAGCGGGTTCGCCGTCTTCAATGGCGATCTCCACTGCACGTTTTGCGGCGTCGAGCATGTTCGCCGCGCTGGCTTTGGCCGCTTTGGCTTCCTGAACGTTCCGCGTCACCTCCTCCGCCACTTCGTCAGAAATGTTCGGCAGGGGTAGATTGAAAATGTCCGCATCGGTGATCGCCGGATACATGCTGGCACTGGCGTAGAGGTCCAGAAGTTCGCAGATCACTGGCAAGCGCAGATAGGTCAGCAAGACCTCTGGGGCGATGTCCTTCGGCTGGACCACAACAAAGCCGGACGAGCAGACATAGCCGTCTTGCTCTGGCGCAATCTGTGCAGACAGGCGGCGGATCGGGCGCACAGTGGAGGTGATGATGTCATCGGGCCGCACATGCCATGTTGCGCGGCTTGGTGCCTCAGAGCAGGCAAGATGGGTAGACGTAGCCGCCCCTGCCCCGTCGAGGCCACCGATCTCAATGTAATTGAAGTGCGCGCAGTTATCCGAGCGGAACTTCTCGCGCCTGTGATCTGCTACGTCTCTGACTGTCCGCCCGTCAACCGAAAGCAAATCGAGCAAGGCTTGAACGCGAGGCGTGAAGAAACGGGCATCAATTCGCCCGGCTGAGAAAGCGTCTTTGGCGCGAGCAGTATACGTCAGAGGTTCAGGAGGCACCCAGCCTTGAAGGCCCATCGACCTCAGGAGAGCAGCTTCGGCCAACCCGAAAAACTCGGCTACCGTTTCATGCCGCCGATAAGACCTTTCTGATAGGCTGGCCACTCGACCTTCAAAAACCTCTGAGAACCGGGGCACCTTGAGGCGCTCAATCATCCATAGGAAGATGTGTTGCTGGACACTTCCCACAGGCAGTCGTTCAATTTGAACTTGCCCAAATTCGCAAGACAAATACGCCGCTAGATAGAATGGTGACACCTGCACCGGAATGATCTTTGCAATGTCCTGATTGGAGTTTATCGGATAGTTCCAGCTGTCCAAGGCAACAGCAGCACTCCCCACACTTCCCGACATCGAAAGCAATACCATCCCCGGAAGTACCTCCGATTTATGCAGCAAAGCATTAGCCGCATCGGAAATCCTCAGGACATCAGAAAAATTGATGAAGTCGCCAGCGTAGTTGGTCCCGCGCAGAAATGGGATGCCCTCATCTTGGTATTCAAACTCGTTGGTGAGTGCATAGGCTCCAAAACTGCGCACATCAGAAGCAATCTCGGAAACAGGTTCCGGACTGTGCCTGCCGATCATCGCGTCGGCATCCAAGGCAGCCTGCCGATAATATTGGCTATCAATTCGCTTGTCGCGATTATCGGCCATAGCATCTGACAGTTTAAGAACAGAGACTTCGAGCCCCTCCAACAGACCGCTTAGGCGGCCTTGGTCGAA
>CAZMRS010000450.1:0-2675 GCA_964568435.1 uncultured Boseongicola sp.
CAGCTTCGATCAAAGCGCGTCCTGCGCCTGTGCCTCGTGCTTCCGGCGCGACGTAAAGGTCCTGCAGGTAGCAGGTGTTTTCGATCTTCCAGCCATGACGGTGGAAGACGTAATGGACAAGCCCGACGAGTTGACCGTCTCGTTCAGCGACCAAGCCTTTGAAGTCATAGGGCTCATCACCCATCATGCGCGCGAAATGTGTGTCGTAGATCTCTTTTGGGAGCTCGGTTTCGTAAAACTCAAGATAGGCCCGCCAGAGGTCATCCCAGACCGGGCGATCGTCAGGTTGAAGGGGTCGAACACGGATCATGCAAGGAACGCCAAACTGAACAAAGTTAAAACGGACGTCCAAACAGTGACCTGCATGATCGCATCCGTCCGGACAGAATACAGGAGCGCCATTGAAAATGCCATGACGCCAGCTGGTCCCGCGCCCGCAAAGACAAAGAGCGGCAAGTTGTCTGTTGGCGGGAGCACAAAGTAGAGAAGGGCGGCGACCAAGGCTGGGAAAATTGCGATCTTGACCACTGAGATTGCAACGGCAACCGGCTCGGGCATCAGTGCCGTTGCAGATAGGATGACACCCATTGCGAACAGCGCGGTTGGAGAGGCGGCGTTACCGACGAAGGCGGTAAATGTATCGACGGGTGCAGGCATAGGCAGGCTGGCTGCGGAAAAGACCAGACCGAGAGCGAGCGCCCAGATTAAGGGAAGCTTGGCAATGCGGGTCGCCACGATGACAAGTCCGGCACCTGCGTCTCTTCCGGCACGTGCTTCCAACGCGACCATGGTACCACCAAACACAACGATCGCATCCAGGATGACGACCGAGGCGATGGGCAGAGTGGCGCTTTCGCCGTAGATCAACTTGGCGATCGGCAGGCCATAGTAGGCGTTATTCGCGAACACGCCGCAGAACCCAAGGAGCAAGGATTCGGACACACCGAGGCGAAAAATCTTTCGGACAAGCAGGAAGCCTGCTGTGTAGAGGACCGCTTGGGCGAGTGCGTAGAGCGCGAGGGCCGCAAGGTTAAAGTCGGTGATGGGGGCCAGAGCAACGGCCCGAAAAATGAAGATCGGAAGAAGCACTGTCATAGCAAAGCGGTTGATGACGCGCGCTTCGTCGGTGCTCATTTTTCCAAATCGCCCGGCGAGGTATCCAACAAAGAGGATCGCAAAGACCGGCAGAATGGGATCAAACAGGACGTCGAGCACGTTAGCGGCGACCCTGAGCGAGGAATGCAAGGCGTTCGAATAGGGCGACGTCTTGTTCGTTTTTCAAAAGTGCGCCGTGGAGCTTTGGCAATGCATCGTTGCCATCGCGGCGTAAGTCCTCCGGGCTGAGATCCTCGGCAAGGATCAGTTTGAGCCAGTCCAGCACTTCGCTTGTGGATGGCTTCTTTTTCAGACCGGCGGTGTCGCGAACCTCGTAGAATTGGGTCAGTGCCGTGGTCAGAAGCCGGTCTTTGATGCCTGGGTAGTGCACGTTCACGATGGTTTTCAAAACGTCCATCTCGGGGAAACGGATGTAATGAAAGAAACACCGGCGCAGGAAGGCGTCAGGCAGCTCTTTTTCGTTGTTCGACGTAATGATGACCACAGGCCGGTGCTTGGCGATGACGGTTTCACCGGTCTCGTAGACATGAAATTCCATGCGGTCGAGTTCCTGTAGAAGGTCGTTTGGAAACTCGATATCAGCTTTGTCGATTTCGTCGATCAGAAGAACCACGCGCTCTTCCGCAGCAAAAGCGTCCCAGAGCTTCCCGCGTTTAATGTAGTTTGAAACGTCCTCGACCTTCTCATCGCCCAACTGGCTATCGCGCAAACGGCTGACGGCGTCATATTCATAGAGGCCTTGTTGCGCTCGCGTGGTCGATTTCACGTGCCATTCAATGATGGGCATTCCGAGTGCCGAAGCGACCTGTTTGGCAAGTTCGGTTTTGCCGGTTCCAGGTTCACCTTTCACCAATAATGGGCGTTCGAGGGTGATTGCAGCGTTCACGGCAACAGCCAGATCGTCGGAGGCCACGTAGTCTTTTGTTCCCGAAAATTTCACGCGTACATCCTTGACCATATTCAACATTGCGACGCGCAGACTACCGGGTGAAATCGACAGTCACAAGCATGCGGATCGTGTAGTGACAAGCCCCAGACGATGGGGTACATGGCGCGCAGAAGTCCCATCTGCATCAGTGATTGTGGATAGATCAGAACGGGGAATTGTCAAATTATGGCAAGACAAAAGGGGAATGATGTGAAAGCCGAAGTTTTCCTTCCAGACGACTACACACCGGCCGAAGACGAACCATTTATGAATGACCGCCAGACGGAGTATTTCCGTCGTAAGCTCCTGAATTGGAAGGCGGAACTTATGGGAGACAGCAAATCAACGATCGAAGGTTTGCAAGACTCCACTCGAAATATTCCAGACATTGCTGACCGTGCGAGTGAAGAAACTGATCGCGCGCTGGAGCTGCGGACGCGGGACCGTCAACGCAAGCTCGTCGCCAAGATCGACGCGGCGCTGCGTCGAATCGAAAATGGCGAGTACGGATATTGCGATGAAACGGGTGATCCGATTTCGCTGAAGCGTCTTGATGCGCGCCCGATCGCTACGATGAGCCTTGAAGCGCAGGAGCGTCACGAGCGCCGCGAGAAGGTTCACCGCGACGACT
>CAZMRS010000451.1:0-2669 GCA_964568435.1 uncultured Boseongicola sp.
ATCATCGATCTTCCGATGCCCGAAAACCCCGACATCTATCGCAACCTCACCACGATCCGTCACTACGCCAAGGGCGTTGCCTATGCCGCCACCGGGGACGTCGAAAACGCAGAAAGGCATCAAGCGTTGTTCCACGAAACCCGCAAACTGGTCCCAGAAGCCCGCAAACTCCATAACGTGGCATGCTGGGAAAAATACGAAGTCGCCGAATGCATGCTGAAAGGCGAGATCGAGTACCGCAAAGGCAATTACGATGTCGCCTTTGAGCAGCTCCGCCTCTCGGTCGCGCGCGAGGACGCGTTACCTTACGACGAACCCTGGGGCTGGATGCAACCGACCCGCCATGCGCTTGGGGCGCTTTTGTTCGAGCAGGGCCACGTTGAAGAGGCCGAAGCGGTCTTTCGTGAAGACCTCGGCTTGGGCGGGAACATCCCCCGCCCGCAAATCCACCCGGACAATGTCTGGGCGCTCAGAGGACTGTTCGATTGCTTGAAAGCGCGCGGTGCCGCGCAGAGCCCGGAAGGAATGCTTATTGCGCAGCGTTTGAAATATGCGAATGCAAGAGCCGATATTCCGGTGAACGCCTCGTGCTTCTGCGCGCAGGCGGCGCAGTGATCCTGACGACCTTACTCTGAAAGTCCGGCCTTACGCATCCCGTCAGCGAACCGCTTTCTGTCTTCCGCCTGATAGAAAAGGACTGTCTTCTGGATTTCCGACGCTTTGGCGTGAGGGACCAGTTCCAGAAATTCTCCGAGTGCGAACGATGCCGACGCTGCATCGCCCGCCAAAGCGAAGGCAGCCGTTCGAAACATATGAGAACTCGGATGCCCCGGCTTCAACTGGATCGCCTTCTCGGCAGCCGTGGCAGATGCTTCGTAGTGTCCAGCCTGAAACTCGGCGATCGAAAGATAGAGATAAAACTTATCTATGAAGGTGTCGCGAGGGCTCAACGCAATCGCTTTCTTGATGTGCACAAGCGACAGATCTGCGTTTCCCGCATAGGCATTCGCCACACCCAACAGCGCGCGCGCATAGGCAAAGTTTGGGCTAAGGTCCACGGCCCGCCCGTAATTGATAATCGCCGCATCGCCCTCGCGCGCGACAATGGAAACATAACCACGGCCTATTGATGCCCAGGGATCATTTGAGTCAGCAAGCAAGGCCCGGTCCGACGCCTTACGCGCCGTTTGGAGCGTCGGCTCCATAGGCTCCCAATGCTGGATTGTCCGCCATGCCAGGATGGTTGCGTAGAGCCCAAGCGCCTGTGAGTAATCCGGATCCAGATCAATCGCCTGCTCCAACAGCTCAATCGCCGCCTTGCTACCATCCTGAGACTGTTGCCCATAATGATGCAGTGCATTCACAAAACACTCCCACGCATCAAGGCTTTGAGGGTGCCGTCGTTTGAGGCGCGCATGTTCCGCCGCGTAGAGCTCCGGGGACAAATGGCCGACCAAACTCTCGGTCAGCTGGTCCTGGATTTCAAAGATATCCGTCAGTTCGCGGTCGTATCGTTCGCTCCAAAGCTGCGCGCCGGTTTCTGTATCAATCAATCTCGCGTTGACGCGTATACGCGTGCCAGCGGAACGAACGCTGCCACTCAAAATATAGCGTACGCCCATTTCCTCGGCGACTTCGCGCGGGTCACGGGCTTCTTCCTTGAGTGCGAACGTCGTGCTTCGGTCAGTGACAAAGAACCCTCGAAGTTTGGACAACGCGGTGACAACATCTTCGGTTAACCCATCCGCAAGGAATTCGTGTTCGCTGTCTGAGCTCAGATTGACGAATGGCAGAACTGTCAAAGAAGGGCCGTTCTCCGATTTCGAGCGGACCTCCCCTTCCGTCGCAGAATCGATGCTTTCATCCGTCGTCACGTCTGCAACAAATCGAAACCCCCGCCTCGGAATCGTCCGAATGACAGCCTGCGCTTCGCCCGTATCACCCACAGCACGACGCGCAGCATTTACCCGAGCGTTCAAACTGCCGTCTGAAATGGCCCGACCGTCCCAAACGACATTGATGACATCGTCCTTGGAAACGACGCTTTCGCGGTTTTCGATAAGGTAAACCAGCAAGTCAAACGCTTGCGGCTGTATGGGAACCAAAGTGCCGTCCCGCTTTAATTCTTGCCGCTCTGTGTCGATCTCGAAGTCCAAAAATCGAATTTTCACGCGTGTTTAGTCTCCAGAGAAGCAGAAACAAGCAATTGGCAAGCAAATGACAAGCGTTCGTTTAAGCAGAACTTTCCAAGTGACCATAACCTCGATTCAGCAATTAGGAAAAGCTCCGAGGTAACAAATGCAAACCGCACAATTCACCGACCTGAAATCCTCCTCTTCAGCCTTGCCAAATGAAACTCGTGATGGAGTCGCAAAAACAAAGGAGATCAAGAGCGCCTGGAAGCGCATCGTGCGGGGCTTCTGGAGCTACACTGAAGAGTCAGGAAAGTCCGACGTAAAGAGCTTTGACGGAATACTCTGAAGGCAAGCCTCTCCCTGGAGCCAAATGAAAGAGCCCGCATCAGTAGATGCGGGCTCCGATTTTGTCTGGAAGCCCAGAAGGGCCCCGCCAATTAGTCGATGATTTTGGACACAACGCCGGCACCGACGGTGCGGCCGCCTTCGCGGATGGCGAAGCGGAGGCCGTTTTCCATCGCGATCGGCGCGATC
>CAZMRS010000452.1:0-2667 GCA_964568435.1 uncultured Boseongicola sp.
TGGGATTGGCGGCGCGGTGCGGATGAACGCTGGGTGCTACGGGTCTTATGTGGCGGATCATTTCACATCAGCCGATGGGATGCTCAGGGACGGGTCTCGGGTAAAGCTCACCTCCGAGGACCTGAACTTTCGCTACCGGCAATCTGATCTGCCCGATCAAGCGGTGATCCTCTCGGCGACGTTCGAGGCCGAGGCCGGCGATCCGGATGCGCTTGCGGCCCGGATGGAAGATCAACTCGCCAAGCGCGACGCGACACAACCGACCAAAGATCGCACGGCGGGTTCGACATTCCGCAACCCGGCCGGATTCTCGTCTACGGGGCAGGCGGATGATCGCCACGATCTCAAAGCTTGGAAGGTGATTGATGAAGCGGGCCTAAGGGGCGCGACGCGGGGCGGGGCGCAGATGTCGCCGAAACATCCGAACTTTCTGGTGAACACGGGCGACGCAACGGCCGCCGATTTGGAAGGTTTGGGCGAAGAGGTCAGACAAAGGGTGTTCGACCACAGTGGAATCAGATTAGAGTGGGAAATCATGAGAGTCGGCGAACCGGCTCCTTGAGGCAGACGACCCGCCAATCTGGCGGAATTGAACAGGCAAACGAGACCGAAACGGTCCGAACAAAGTGAGTTTTCGGGAATGTCGAGCAGGGCATCCCCCAAAGTTGTGGTTCTCCTGGGCGGACCTTCGGCCGAGCGCGAAGTGTCACTTTCGTCCGGAAAGGAATGTGCAGCCGCACTGCGGGCGAAAGACTATGATGTGATCGAGCTGGACGCTGGGCCGGATGTTGCTCAACGTCTCGTCGAGCTCGGCCCCGATGTTGTATTCAACGCGCTGCACGGTCGGTGGGGTGAGGATGGCTGTGTGCAAGGCATTCTTGAATGGTTGCGTATTCCCTATACGCACTCTGGCGTTCTGGCCTCATCGCTCGCAATGGATAAAGAACGCACCAAGGCCGTTTACAAGGTGGCGGGGATCCCTGTGGCCGAGAGCGTGATCTTGCCCAAGGAAGAAGTGGCCAGGAACCATGTGATGGAGCCGCCCTACGTAATCAAGCCGAACAACGAGGGCTCGTCCGTCGGCATATATATAGTGAACGAGGGCGCGAACGGTCCGCCAACCATCGCAGAAACGATGCCGGATCAATTGATGGTCGAACGTTATGTGCCTGGGCGGGAGTTGACGGTCTCGGTGATGGAAGATCGTGGGCTCTGCGTGACCGAGATCGTGACAGACGGCTGGTACGATTATCACGCGAAGTACGCTCCGGGTGGATCGAGCCACGTTGTTCCCGCTGAGTTACCCAGCGACGTTACAGATGCTTGCCTTGCGCACGCGGTAACCGCCCATCAAGCGCTTGGATGCCGGGGGGTTAGCCGCACGGATTTCCGTTGGGATGATGCGAAAGGTCTGGCGGGCCTCATCACACTTGAAACCAACACGCAGCCCGGCATGACGCCGACCTCACTTGTGCCGGAACAGGCGCAAGAGATTGGCATGTCGTTTCCCGACTTGTGCGACTGGATGGTAAAGGACGCGTCATGCGATCGATGAAAGATCCGGCCCCATCCCGCCTTGCGTACCGCATGAACCGACTGATGCTGACGCCAAGGTTCCGTCTGTTTCTTCGCTATGGGTTGCCGGTTTTGCTGATTGCTGCGGGCGTTCTGTTCTGGGCCTCTGACGATACCAGGCGCCAAGACGCGTCGGACCGGATAGCCGAAGTCAAGCGGCAGATCCAGGAACGCCCAGAGTTCATGGTTCATATGATGGCATTGGAAGACGTCAGTTCGGACGTGGCCACGGACATTCGTGCCTTGCTGGCCATCGATTTTCCGCTGTCGTCGTTTGATCTGGACCTTGACGCCATCCGCGAACAGGTCGAAGGCCTCGACGCCGTGAGAAGTGCGTCTGTTCATATCCGCAGCGGTGGCGTGCTTTCGGTGGACGTGACCGAACGCGAACCGGCAGTTGTTTGGCGTGATAATTCCGGTCTGGTTTTGTTGGACCGTGATGGTCAAAGAGTCTCGACAATTAGCGCACGCACGGATCGCCCGGACTTGCCGCTGGTTGCGGGCCTTGGTGCTGAAAATGCCATCCCTGAAGCGTTAGAGCTACTCGCGCTCAGTTCACCTATAGCCGACCGTATGCGCGGACTCGTGCGTGTAGGCGAGCGGCGGTGGGATATTGTGATGGATCGCGATCAGCGCATTCAGCTCCCTGAAACAGGCTCGGCGACCGCACTCAGGAAGGTGATTCAGCTGGACGCGGTTCAGGATCTTCTTGCGCGCGATATCTCAGCTATCGACTTCAGAAATCCACGCAGGCCGGTTCTTCGCCTGACCGAAGGCGCGATTGACGCCATGAATGACATCGAACTTACCGAGACAAGGGACACCCAAAGATGACCGATCTCTACGAAAGCCAGAGTGCCATGCGGGCAATGCGGCGCGCCGCGATGCAGAGGGGGGTGATCGCGCTTCTTGATGTAGGGACGTCCAAGATTGCGTGTCTCATTTTGCGCTTTGACAGTGATACCGGTCTGCCTGCTGCCGAGGGTATCGGCGCAATGGCTGGGCAAAGCCGCTTTCGGGTGATCGGTGCGGCGACCACGCGATCGCGCGGAATCGAGTTGGGCGAAAGCTGCGCCATTCAGGAAACAGAGC
>CAZMRS010000453.1:0-2657 GCA_964568435.1 uncultured Boseongicola sp.
CCGCGATCGAGACGGCTGACATCGCCCTAATGACAGATGACATCGGCAAGGTGCCTTGGCTCATCGGACATTCCCGCCGCGCGATGTCGATCATACGCCAGAACATCGCAGTCTCGCTGGCGACCAAAGCACTGTTTGTTGGACTAACCGCCTTCGGCATGGCGTCGATGTGGGGCGCGATCGCGGCCGATGTCGGCGTATCGTTGTTGGTGGTCGCCAATGCGCTGCGCCTTTTGAATGGGCGGCACGAAGAAGCTCCGCCTTCTGGCGGCGACCATGTAGGCGAAAGAATGGCAGTGGGTGCTCTGACCCATGGACATTGATCGGACCGCCGCCTAGCGCTAGTGTCGAACGCGGATCAGACCTCACAGAAGAGGCATAGAGCAGTGGGTAAATTCCGAGTTCCTCGTCGCGCCGTCCTGCTAGGAGGACTGGCCGTCTTCCTGTCTGGCTGTGCAAGCAAGTTCCGTTCCTACACCGGGCCGGAAGTAACGCGGCTTCGGTTATACAAGGGACAGCGCATGCTTGTTCTCGATGGCAATGAGCGTGTGTTGCAAACTTTTCCCGTCGGGCTCGGTTTTGCTCCTGAAGGCCACAAGCAGTTTGAAGGCGACGGGCGAACGCCGGAAGGCTCATACATCATCGATCGGCGCAATCCCGACAGCAAATTCCATCTCTCGGTAGGGATATCATACCCGAACGAGGCAGATATCGACTTTGCCGAGGCGCAAGGGAAGTCCCCCGGCGGTGACATTTTCATTCACGGCGGCCCCCGACCCGGAATTGATCCGCAAAATGTTCGCGATTGGACCGCAGGGTGCATCTCGGTCACGGACCGGCAGATCGAGGACATCTACGCAATGGTCAAAGACGGGACGCCCATCGATATCTACGCCTAACGACGGGTTCGCGGCGCGTATCTTGAAGTGCTATGCGATCAGCCGGACAGATCGGAGCCTTGACCGCCGCGATGGAAGCTCGCGTTATCGGAGCATCCACTCTCCATTCGGGAAAAAGGCATGAAAGGCGAAGGCGAACATCACATCGTGTGGCACATCCTGACCTGCTCTGCGAACCCGAATGGTCCCGACATCCTTGCCGTTTCCGATCCGTGCTGTATCCAGCGCCGACGCTTGACCGGAAGTCCAGGTGATCGTGAAACCCGCCTGGCTTATTTCACCTTCCTCTGAAAGTCGTGATACTGGCCATGCCCGATTTCCAACGCGAACGACGCGCGCCAGCGGTTGAATGCCGTGAGGCGGCAACTCGCCATTGTAAAGAAAGGGTCGGCTGGAACTGTCGTAGCTGACATAAGGGTTTCGACCATAAGTGCGGGGATAAGCCGGTTGCGCCATTACGAGGCCTTGCGGGTTGCGCGCCTTGAACTCAGCCCAACTTTCCATCCAACTCGGCAGCGGTTTTAGTTCTGCCCCAGTATACTCGCCCACAATGCCTTCGCCTGTTGCCTGCTGCCACCAGCTTTCGGTCTCCCTGTCGTACATGATCAGATTGGAGTCACGCAGCTTGCCGGTTACGCCGAACGTCAAAACCCGGCCGCGGACGCGGCGATCAAATGTCGGGGCGGAATTGCAAAGTGGGCAATACGTGACTGCGAAAGGAACACCGCCAACGGTATCATTCACGATTTCGTGCCACGTCAGATAGCGGATCGGATAGGTCCGAGGCGTTTCTCCGTCAATTTCGACTGTGACAACCGGTTCGCGATCTTCAATTCTCGTCTCGTCGGTTGCGCGAATATATTGAGGCTCGCTGAGCGCTGGAATCCCGTCACGCGGCGGCCCACCGGATAGAATTTCGGTCCAACTGGCAACATTGGTCTTTTCAAAATCCGTCAAAGGCCATTCGTGCCGCCAGAACTCTGGATTCGCGACCGCGGCCGCTGCGGAGATCACGACAACAAAAATGCCGCCTGCCAATGATAGTCTGCGCATGAAATGTTCCTCCCGATCGCGTCTCAGACTCGCAGGATTCTGCTCCTGCGCAAAGCCACGTTCACGGCGAATTGAGCGCGCATACATGTTAAACGACTGGTTTTTCTATAAATGCCGACGGTCGCTACGAGAACCTGCGGCGGAGCCAAACGTTCAGGCCTTCTATGACAATAACCATGAAGATTACCGCCAAGGTTACGCTGGCCGCCTTATCGTATTGAAACGAGCGCACATAGGTCTGGATGTAGAACCCAATGCCTCCGGCACCGACGATGCCCAGGATCAGCGACTCGCGCAGGTTCAGTTCGAACCGGAAGATCGTGTCACGCGCGACGACTGGCGCCATCTGCGGCCAGATCGCGTATCTGAGCCGCGCAAGCGGCCCCGCGCCCGCACTTTCCAGTGCGGCGATTGGCGCGGGAGATACACCGTCGATCGCCTCAGCATAGAACTTCGCGAGCATGCCCGTGGCGTGAAATGCGACCGCGATAATGCCGGGCAGGGGTCCTAGCCCGACGGCCCCGACCATGAGCATGGCGACGAGGATCAGCGGGATGGCGCGGATAAGGGCGAGCAAAGTGCGGACGGGACGAAAGAGTGCCGAGGACACCATCGTCTCGGATGCGAGGATCCCGAGCGGCACGGATAAAATGACTGCGCCCAAAGACCCCAGTATCGCGATGCGCAGCGTCTCTGCGCTGCCCT
>CAZMRS010000454.1:0-2656 GCA_964568435.1 uncultured Boseongicola sp.
CCAGCCGCCTCGCCCCCGTTCCGCTCGTTTATCTGCCCAACCTGCAACCGCGACCAGCACGGCAACGTACAGGACGGAAATCAGGGAGAGAGCGTTGAATGACAGCACAGTTAATGCTCGCCCTCACGATCAGATGTCTGACCATCCATACCATCTGCCCCCGCGAAAGGATCAAAATTTGACAGTCGCCGCGCAATGACGCCGGAAAAGACAATCAAAATAGCCCAGACAGAGAAGATATAGATGATGCCGCCGGCGGTTGTTCCAGACCCCGTCCAAAGCACCGGCAACAACAACAATATCAAACCGAGTAACGGCAAGAACTTTGCAGCGTCGCCAAGCCGACGTCGTCTGTAACTCTGGCGTTCCAGAAACACCGGTTCGGGCGGACGGCTCACTGGCCCACCAACTGGCGAATGGTCTCCAGCACCTCGCCATTTGAAAATGGTTTTGTCATGAACCTGCTGGCACCGAGCTTCTCGGCAAGCTCCCGATCTTTCTTTTGACCACGAGCGGTAAGCATAAGAACTGGCAATTCCTTGAACTCGGGATCGGCTCTCAGGTCGTTCAGAATGTCGTAACCGGACCGATTTGGCAGCATCACATCAAGCACGACCAAGTCCGGATTTCTGGCTCGAACTGCGTCAAACGCAGTCTTGCCATCCGAATGAGTATCCACGCGCCATCCGTCGCGCGACAGAATAAAGCGAATGGCTTCAATGATGTTTGGCTCATCTTCGATGAGCAGTACGGTTCCCGCCATGACCGACTCCTCCCTTAAGCCAGACACTTCGCCATTTTTTTCAAACTATCTCTCAAGGCTTGGCCCGAGTCAAAGCGTTGCACGCCTCATTGGTCCGCGTGCGACACCTGAACGTCCAGGATCGATCGCTCCCGACGGGCTGGGCATTCTGGAATCGAACAAATCCGACAAGATGAACCGACTGCAAGCCGCGCCTCCTCGCCTTCGTCGGTCGATAAGTTTGGCATGAGAAGCATCGTTGCTTCGACAACCGGTGGTCGATCAAATCCGGCGACATAGTCAGATGTTGCAATGGCACAGGCTGAGAAACGCACGTTGTCCTGACCAGCCATCAGAAGCTCGCTGCGTATTGGAGCCAGCGGCCTATGGAGTGCCTGGAACAGTGGCCATACGGCGCATGCCGCGCCAAATCTCGGGGGCTCGAACCCGTGGACAGGCTTGCGGTACGTTAACGTGCCGGACCCGTCACAGACAACGAGGCCCGGCGGCAACCCTCCTCTAAACGCTTCTGCTGGTAAAGCCGCCAGTCTGCGCATCAGTAACGGTAAGTCCTGCCCAAAATGAGCTGTCAGTTTCACCGGGTCCTGCATGCCTTGACGCACAACATCGAAAAGCCGGCGCTCGGATACTCTGGCAGCATCACTCCGATAGCGTTGCAAGAAATTAACCGCCAAATCGCGCGAGGCTCTGGATGAAAGAGTGTCACCAGCCTCGGCAATCAGCTTGTGCAGATCAACATCAGCATCCGTGTCCTCTAAAATCTCAAACCGCCAATCGTTGTCTGCAAGCCATGCTTCCAGCTCATCCTGCGGCAACGCAACAGTGCGGTCGGGGTCCTCGCCCGAGTCCAGATATCCAACGAGACCTTCGGCCGCGTCGGCCAAACGCTGGCTATCTTCGTAGAGATTTCGATGAAACCGCGCCTGCCACTCAGGTTCAATTGTTTCTCCCGTCGCAAGGATCCCGCTCGTTGAACGGATGGCAGTCACAGTCGACAAGACATTGTGAAGCGAGGCCGACAGCAGCGGGTCATGCGTCATGCGATCGTTCAGCCCCTGGACCAGACGCTCTAACTCGGAGATTCGCGCGCGTTGGCGCACCACCAGCTGCGCCCATCCAGGAAAGCGTTCTGCAAAATCCTCCGTTCGCTCATTCTCAACGCCGAGTCCACCATCCGCTTCAGCCACTTCATCAAGGGCGCCGGTCAATGCTCTTCCGGCTCCTTCACTCAAAACAGATGGGTCAACATCCAAGCGCGCCGCAACGGAGTTCAGAAGCGCTCCGGCGATTTTCCGACGGTTATGCTCGATCAGGTTGAGATAGCTTGGCGAAATGCCGCAGTCTCGCGCAAGATCCACCTGACGTATGCCCCGGTCGACCCGAAACTGCCGGATTCTCGAACCCGTCAACGCCTGTCTAACCACAAGAAAACCTCATATTTTCAATCACATTCTGCTTATGCGAGACAATAAATTTACAAAATTCTGCAATCGCATGATGAAAACTTTACAAAATAATCCATATGAATTCTAGGGTTACTATCTTTTTTTCAGTCATTGATGGATAACTGCCTTACCTTGTCAAAGGTCCGGCTGCGCGAGGAGGCGCATGTGGCAAGCCACAAAGCCGGAAAACAAAGGGAGAGCTCTATGACAAAATCTAACTTGACCCGCCGTGGTGTGCTCAAGACCGGCGCAGTTGCTGGTGCAGCACTGGCGACACCGACCATTTTCGATGGTTCGGTCTGGGCCGCTGGCCACACTGGGTTCACTAACGCGCCACAAGGCGGCACGGTAACGTTGGGCTTCAACGTACCTCAGTCCGGCCCTTATGCAGACGAGGGTGCAGACGAACTCCGCGCCTATGAACTCGCTGTTGAGCACCTGAACGGTG
>CAZMRS010000455.1:0-2654 GCA_964568435.1 uncultured Boseongicola sp.
AAGCGACTGAGTGCGTTCCAGTTCAGAACCCGCCAGTTCTTCCTGCGCCAGCGCCGCGTCCAAGTTGGCTTGGGCCAGCCGAACGGCGGCCGCCGCGGCTTCGACCGCCGCGGAAGCTTGCTCGCGTGTGCGGCGGTCCAAAACCGCCGGGTTCGTTGGGAGCATTCTCGCGACAACATCTGCATCTTTACTCACCTCATCTCCAGCATGGACCCGAACCCTCAAGAGGCGGCCTGCGACGGGCGTCGAGACGATGTAGGTATCACGCACATTCGTGCGCCCCTCTTCGACGATCATAACCTCCAGATCGCGTTGTTCGACGCTTCCCAGATCAACCGAGATGGGCTTTGGAATCATGAGAAGGATCACCGCCGCGAGAACGACGCCGACGATCGCTAGACTCAGGATACTTCGGGACAATTTCAGGGGCTTTTGCATAATCGTCACTCCCTTGTCTTGAGGGCTAGAGTGATATCAGAGCCGCGGATGCTTCGCTGAACGAGCCATCCCGAGAAAGCGGCGGCGGCGACGACAACCGAGATCGAACTGCCGATTGCCTTCGGCGCGTAAACGACGGGAACTTGGTAGAGATCGGTGGAAAAACCTGCCGCGATCTGATGGGAAAGTAGTGACCCAAGGCCAATCCCGATGGGTAGAGCGGTGAGTGTCACGACGGCGAGCTCTCCAAGCAAGACGAAAGAGGCCTCACCATGCGAAAACCCCATGACCCGCAAGCTCGCGAGGTCCCGAGCGCTTTCGTCCTGGGCGACGCGCGCGACGTTGTAGACGATCCCGAAAGTGATCGCGAAGGCCATCAGACCCATCACAAAACGCGCAGACCCGGCGCCCTCGTCCATTACCTTTTGGAACGCCTTCTCAGCTTCGCTTCGAAGGCTGATACCAGCGATAGCCGGTGTATCTTTGAGGTCGCCATAGACTGTGCCTTCCCAACCATCAGTGATCGAGATGAATGCGCCCGACAATCGCTCCGCATCTCCTGTATGTCGCCCCAAGGCATCAAGATCCATAAACGCAGGCGACCCGATCAGGCTGTCGGCAATGCCTGCAACATGCGTCGTCACATTCGGTTGCCTGCCCTCGCGGATTTCAAGTGTCAGTACATCGCCGATCCCAACGTCTAGAATCTCTGCCAGCGGAACTGAGAGAACGATACCCTCCGGCGGCAGGACTATAGGGCGCAGTGTCGCGTCCAAAGCCCGGTTAAGTTCGGGTTCAGGCGAAAGGCCAGTTATCGATCCTTTGTACGTCCTCACGCCGTTGCGAAATACGACCGGCACAAAGCGCACCGGCTCTGCGACCGAGATCCCAGGCATACGCTCAAGCTCGTAGATCGTCTTTGGAGGCGCGTTCGACACGAAACTCACCGTGGCATCCGATCGGTCCACGACATTGAACGTCTGATCAATCGCTTGGTCGAAGCCTTCGTAGATGATGAGCATGGACAAACTAAGTGCCATTCCAGCCGCGATCCCAGCAACGGCGCCAAGCATCCTGAGCGGTTGCCGAAACAGGCGTCGGATCACCATGCGCGTAGGCTGGTCAAGCCTGCGCAACGCACCTTGGCGAAAAGAGACGGACCGTGAGAAATCTGGTGGCGTGGGGGGGCGCATGGCCTCGGCCGGCGTCAGTCCGACAACCCCGCGAAGCGCGAGCAACCCACCGATGCCCGCTACACCGAGGCTCAGAAGCATCCCGGAGGCAAACGATGCGAATTCAAGCCGGAACAGGAGAAACGGGAGCTTGTAGTAAGTCGTGTAGACCGGCACCATCAATCGACCCAGTACAACACCCATAAGGAACCCCAATGCCGCGCCCCCAGTCGCGACAAAGAGCGCCAGTTGCAGATAGTGGCTCGCCACTTCGGTGTTGGAATAGCCAAAGGCCTTGATCAACCCGATCTCTTCGCGTTCAGACCGGATCATCCGGCTCACGACAATATAGAGCAGGAAAGCTGATACCAGCATGAATACCGGCGGCACGGTCCTTGCCGTGACTTCCAAACCAGAGATCTCCTCGCTCAGGAACCGGTCCGACGGGAAATCGTCCAGACCATACGCGCCCGGAGTTCCGAAGGGCTCCAGAACCTGATCGACACCGTCCAAAACCGCGCGCTCATTTGCTCCGCGCAGGAGGGAAATCAGCGCCTCGTTAAACGCACCCTCAAGATCCATTGCCGCCGCCAAGGCAGTCCGTCCCATCCAGATGACGCCAAAACGCGCATCGTCGGGGATAAATTCACCAGGCGCCGAGAAGTAAATGAATTCCGGCGACTGGGCAGTCCCCACAACGTCCAGAATTCGGCGCATACCGTTGAGCGTCACTTCGATGCTGTCGCCTGGTACGATCCTATGGGCGGTCGCAAAACTGTTGAGGAGGAGGACTTCGCTTGACCGCTCCCTGGTTGGAAAACGACCACTCGTGAGCCGAACCTCGTTCAGATGTCGACGCCCATCAAGCGGCAGGGACAAGACCTGTGCCGAGACCGAGAATTCGAGCGTCGCGACATTGATCGACGCGAAGGTAGAAATACGCGTTTCAACTGCGCGAATGCCTGCGACCTCTTCGAGCTGAGCTGATACATAGTTAGGAGCGCGAACGACGGGCGCGAAAATGTCGGAAAGCTGGTGACGCTC
>CAZMRS010000456.1:0-2647 GCA_964568435.1 uncultured Boseongicola sp.
GGCTTTCCTTCACTCCAAGCGCCGCCGTTGGTTCATCCATGATGATGAACTTCGTGGCGAATGCGGCTGCCCGTGCCACAGCAACACCCTGGCGTTGACCACCTGAGAGAGTCTCGACCGCCTGGGTAATGGATTGGACGGTCATCAGGCCAAGCTCCGTCAGTTTGTCGCGCGCGAACTTCTCCATGGCGGGGCGGTCCAACTGGCGCAGCCACTTTCCGCGGAAGCCAGATCTTCGGATTTCACGTCCCATGAACATGTTGTCGGCAATCGATAGAGCCGGCGACATGGCAAGCGTCTGATAGACGATCTCAATCCCCATGTTGCGTGCATCCATCGGCGATGTGAAATTAACCTGCTGCCCGTCAATCAGGACCTCTCCGGCATCAGGAATCGTCGCCCCGCAAATTGCCTTAACGATGGATGACTTTCCCGCGCCGTTGTCTCCGATGACCGCAAGAATTTCACCTTTGCGCAGCTCAAAGTCCGAATGATCGATTGCGGTGACGTGACCGTAGCGCTTCACAAGGCCTTTCGCCTCGACGATGAGTTCATGATCCGACATTACGAAGACACCTTTCTGATCCACTGGTCGACGGCAACAGCCGCAATGATGAGCATCCCGATCAACAGGAAAGTCCATTGTGCGTCAGCACCCAAAAGTCGAAGTCCAAGCGTGAAGACGCCGACGATCAGCGCGCCAAACAAACTACCTAGGATTGAGCCTCTCCCACCAAAGAGTGAGATGCCGCCGATCACCACCGCTGTAATGGACTCGATATTTGCGAGCTGCCCGACAGTTGGAGAAATCGATCCGATACGGCCCACCATGGCCCAACCCGCGAAGGCGCAGATAATACCTGACAGAAGGTAAACGGAGATAAGGGTTTTCTTGACGTTGACGCCGGATAACTCGGCGGCCTCCGGGTCGTCGCCGACGGCATAAACGTGCCTCCCCCACGCGGTGTGTTTGAGTGCGTAGGCTAACGTAAACACCAGGACGAGCATAAAGATCACCCCAAGCGTGAATGTTGCTCCGCCGAACTGAAATTTCGTTCCGAAGATTTGCAGAAGCGACGCTTGGGCCTCAATATCCTGGCTTCGAATTGTTTCGTTCGCTGAATAAAGGAAGTTAGTGGCGAGTATAATCTGCCAAGTTCCGAGGGTTACGATGAACGGTGGCAGCTTCATGTAGGCCACAAGCCAGCCATTCAATGCGCCGCACACTGCGCCGACTGTGAGCCCGCAGGCAATCGAGACTTCAACCGGAAGCCCGTAGCGAAACGTGAATTGGCCCATAACCACCGATGAAAGCACCATGATCGCGCCAACGGAAAGGTCGATACCAGCCGTCAGAATGACCAAGCTTTGCGCCGCTGCGACAATGCCAACGATCTGCACCTGTTGCAGGATCAGCGTCATCGCAAAGGGTGAGAAGAATCTGGACCCTATGAGAAGGCCGAACACAACAATGGAGACCAGAAGCACGATGAGAGGCACGAAGGCCGGGTTCACATGCAGAATATGTTGCAGCTGCCCGACAAATCCTCGGCGTGGATTATCAAATTCCGCTATGGCGTCAGGTGCGCTTCCTGCGGACTGCTCGTAGTCAGTGTTGGACATACTATCTCCTCCATCGGTCAACGCGTTGACCGCCCAGTCTTCTCAAACTCTGTCAGAAAATTACCGAGTCGTCTTGTCCGGAGTGCAGAGGGGCGCGAACGCCCCTCTGCAATTTGCTCGAATTAGCCCCAGCAAAGCTCCAGGCCTTCGGCAGAGGTAATCGACGGAACACCGTCGACGGGAGAGTCGGTTACAAGCGCGACGCCAGTGTCAAAGAATTCCTTACCAGGTGTCGGCTGAGGCTTAACGCCTTCGTCGGCCCACTTCTTGATGGCTTCAACGCCGAGTGCTGCCATAAGCAGTGGATACTGCTGCGAGGTCGCTCCGATCACGCCGTCAGCAACGTCCTGAACGCCGGGGCAACCTCCGTCGACAGATACGATCGTTATATCGTCGGTCTTGCCGAAGTCTTGCAGCGTCTTATAAGCGCCGGCCGCGGTCGGCTCGTTGATAGTATAGAGGACGTTTACGCCGTCATCTTTGGTCAGAAGGTTTTCCATCGCCTTACGGCCGCCTTCCTCGTTGGCGTTTGTGACTTCGTTGTCGATGATCCGTGGATCGGTCTCATCGCCCCACTTGTTCGGATCTTCAAGGCCGACACCAAATCCTGTCAGGAAGCCCTGGTTACGAAGAACACCGACAGTTGGCTGCGAAACGTTGATGTTCATCATGCCGATCTTCGCGGACGACGTATCAACCTGAGCAGCCGCCCATTTACCAATGAGTTCACCCGCGAGGAAGTTGTCCGTTGCAAACGTCGCATCCGCCGCATCGATGGGTGTAAGTGGCGTGTCGAGAGCGATGACAACGAGGCCGGCTTCGCGAGCTTGCGTCACGGCGGGCACAATCGAAGACGTATCGGAGGCAGTAATCAGAATGCCTTTTGCGCCGTCTAGGATACAGGTTTCAATCGCTTGAACTTGTGTTTCATGGTCACCGTCGATTTTTCCTGCGAAAGACTTAAGCTCCATGCCAAGCTCTTCCGCCTTGGCTTCCGCGCCCTCTTTCATCTTCACGAAGAACG
>CAZMRS010000457.1:0-2647 GCA_964568435.1 uncultured Boseongicola sp.
TCAATGACTGGAATGAGGTCGGCAAGGACGACATCCTCAACCGCATCATCCGGGTTGTCGTCCGCATCATCGGTTGCGTCGTCGTCCAAGCGCCCGGCTGCAAGGGCAACCGCACCAAGACCGCCACCGAAAATCATACCAAATACAAGACCAAGGAGTGCGACCACAGCGCCTATAGCTCCACCACTGCTGCCGCCATCATCCGTTGGAACGGGGTCAGGGTCGGAAGACGAAGGCGGTGTGGGATCCGGGTCGCTTGGGGGCGTAGGTGGAGGATCAGATGGCGCAACCAGCCCACCCGTTCCGTATAGGTATTGCGCGCCGGCGATGTCGCCCGACTGAAGAGAACTCGTCGAAATGCTGGAATTCATGATCTGTGTACTGAGATCATAGTGGTTCAAGCCAAACGTGTGCCCAATCTCGTGCAGCGCGACCGCATAGAAATTGACGCCGCCAGACCCAGTAGGTGCCCAGATTTCCTGATCGTCAAAGTCGATGCTGGCGGATGTGATCGTGCTGCCGCCACTCCAATAAGCCCAGCCGACAGCACCGAAACGCTCCCCATCGCCGTAGCCCATGGCAACGTCGATATCTGCGTCACCCGAGCCGATGTAAGTGAAATCAAGGCCAGAGACCGCTTCCCACGCATCAAAGGCATCTTGAAGCGCTGTGTTGAAGTCACCCAGATCGTACCGGCTTGCGTCGTACTGCAATCCAGATGTGATGTTGGAACTCCAAGTGATCTCGCCACTTTCAGTCCCCATCTCAGGGTCGCCCCATTTCTGGTTGCGCGCTGAATATTCCATCTCTGCCTCACGTCTCGGCGTGTTTCCACCGGTATTTACGTGTTGTTAAGGAACACATTCAGGCCAGACAACGGCAGAATTGTGGCAAAGTGCGGGGGTGGCACAAAGATGCCTACGGGGCGTTGCTTTGGCGCCAAAAGCCCTTTGAGCTACTACACTTTTTGAACTGGACGGCAATTCGAAACCAAATGCATTAAACTCGCAGGGAATCACACCAATATGGGGGATGGTCACACAATGTCGAAGGACGATATTGCTCGCGAAGGGCAAGAGCGCACGATCAAAGTGTTCAAGGCGAAACCGGCTCTGGCGCAATCGGTGAACTCGGGTCGCGCGACGGTAGAAGATGGCCTCGCGTGTACCTACCAACAGGGCGACAAGACCGCCGTGCTTGATATGCCGGGCGCGATGGGCGGTTCTGAATCCGGCCCCACGCCCGGCTTCTTTGGCCGTGCCGGGGTTACAGGATGCCTTGCCATCGGAATCAAGATGACGGCCTTGCGGAAAGGGTTGAACGTTTCCAGAATCACGGTCGACATCGAACAGGACTTTGACGATCGCGGTGTCTTTGGTTTTGAAGGCGTCCCATCAACGCCGTCGGACACACGAGTGAAGATCCACATCGATGGTGACCACGACGAAGCGACGCTGCGCGGCCTTGTGGACGAAGCCATAACGTCTGATCCATGGTTTCTCGCCTATCGCGATGCGCAACCCGTTACGGTTTCTGTCGAAAAGGCAGGCACCTGACATGGACGCTCGATTGCAACTGCGCGTGCAGCGCTATGGCTGGGACGCTGCTGCCGAGTTTTACAATGACGGTTGGTCGGCGCAGTTGGCCCCTGCGCATGACTCTCTCTTCGACATGGCCGACATTCAGCCGGGGCAAAGCGTGGTCGAAACCGCAAGCGGCACAGGCCTGGTCACGTTTCGACTTACGGACTCGGTAGGAGAAAGCGGCAGCATCCATGCGTCGGATATCGCGGGTGAGATGGTCGAAGACATTAAGGCTCGCGCGGACAAGGCGGGTGTCACAAACGTTGACGCGACACGGCAGAACGCCGAGGCACTGACGTACGACGACGACATCGTTGACCGGTCCGTGTGTGCGCTTGGGCTGATGTACGTCCCCGACCCTCGTGCCGCCGTCGCAGAGATGGCCCGCGTTCTGAAACCTGGCGGTCGCGCGACGGCGACTGTCTGGGGCGAGCGTCGAAACTGCGGCTGGGCCGAGGTCTTTCCGATTGTCGATGCCCATGTCGCCTCGGAAGTGTGTCCGATGTTCTTTGGGACCGGCCCCAAAGGCATCCTTGCAGGCATTTTCGAAGAAGCTGGTTTGACGGATGTCGCAGAGACGCGGTTTTTCCAGGGCCTGACATTCGCGTCTGAAGACGAGCTTCTGACATCCATGATGCGCGGAGGTCCGGTTGCTCTGGCTGTTAAGCGTTTCACACCCGAGGTCTGGGACACGGTTTGCAGCGAGTTCCTCGCCTCGGTGGCCGAGTACCGACAGGACGACGGCAGCTACACCATTCCTGGTGAATTCGTGACGGTTTCCGGGGTAAAGCCCTAAAAGAAAAAGGGCGCATCCTTTCGGACACGCCCCTTAATTTCATTGATCGCTTCGGATCAGTCGTTGCCGGTGGCGGAGACCACATCAATCGACACGCCCGGGCCCATGGTGGAGCTCAGCGCGACCTTTTTCATGTAGGTGCCTTTTGCGCCGGTAGGCTTTGCTTTCGAAACAGCTTCCACAAATGCGCGAACGTTCTCGACCAGCTTGTCTACAGTGAACGACACTTTGCCAACGCCTGCGTGCACAACGCCGGCTTTCTCGGCCT
>CAZMRS010000458.1:0-2645 GCA_964568435.1 uncultured Boseongicola sp.
CTCGGTCATGGTCGGGTAGAGCGGAATGCTGATAGCGCGAGCGTAGTAGTCTTCAGCCGCCGGGAACTGGCCTTCGCCGAAGCCAAACCGTTTCCAGTAGGGTTGGGTGTGTACGGGGATGTAGTGAACGTTGGCGCCCACTCCATTAGCGCGCAGATGATCGAAGATTTGCCGCCTACGGGTGGCCTCGACGCGAATGACATAGAGATGGAACGCGGAATAGGCGCGGTCGAGCCGTTCCGGTGTTTCAAGAGGAAAGTCACGAAGCAACCTGTCGTAACGGTCGGCCAGCGCGTTGCGCCGGGCAACATATTCGTCGAGGCGCGCCATCTGCGCTGTGCCAAGCGCTGCCTGCAGGTCGGTTATCCGGTAGTTCAGCCCAAGTTCGACCTGTTGGTAGTACCAGGAGCCGTGGCCATCGCCTTCGAAAAGCTTTTCGTTCCTCGTGACCCCATGAGAGCGGAACAATTCCATACGCTGAGCAAGCCGTGGGTCCTGTGTCGTGGCCGCGCCGCCTTCAGCGGTAGTGACGATCTTTACGGGGTGGAAACTAAAGACCGTTATGTCGGAGTGCTCGCAATCCCCTATTGGGCGGTTCCCGTAGCGCCCGCCAATGGCGTGGCTGGCGTCCTCGATTACGGACACACCGAACTCGCGCGCCAGCGAGCCGATCGCATCCATTTCGGCAGATTGCCCGCACATGTGTACCGGCATGATGATCTTGGGAAGTCGCCCGTCTTTTTTTGCTTGAGTAAGTTTGTCGGCAAGCGCCGTTGCAGACATGTTGAAGGTTCCGGGATCGATATCGACGAAATCAACATCAGCGCCGCATAGATGGCCCACGTTGGCCGATGCAACGAACGTAATCGGAGAGGTCCACATCAGGTCGTCGGGGCCAAGATCAAGCGCACGGCAGGCAATATGCAGTGCCGACGTGGCCGAGTTGGCGGCCACGCAATGCGCTGCATCGGCCGCCTTTGCCACCGCAGCTTCGAATTCTGGAACTTTCGGGCCCTGGGTCAGGTAGTCCGACTTCAGCGTCTCGATGACAGCTTCGATGTCCTCCGGCCGGATATCCTGTCGACCGTAGGGGATCACAGGTGCAGTTCCTCGACCATTTGAAGAAGCTCGCGATCGGAAAGCCAGACCGTATTATTCTCGGAACTGTAAGAGAACCCTGCTCCGACCGCCTTACCGCGCTCGCCGCTCCTGTTATTCTCGAAGTCCGCCTTGAAACCGAAGGATATGCTTGGTTTGATGACGTAGTGGTCCCCGAATTCGATCGTGAGGTGGCTGTCATCTGCCGGGCACATGATTTCGTGCAGCTTTTCGCCAGGTCGGATGCCAATGACATCGTGAGGCAGATCGGGCGCCAGCGCTCTTGCTAGATCGGTGACCTTCATAGACGGAATCTTCGGTACAAAAATCTCACCACCATGCATCCGGGCGAAGCTGTCCAAAACGAACTGTACGCCCTGTTCGAGCGTAATCATGAACCGTGTCATGTCCACATGCGTGATCGGTAGCGAAGTAGCGCCTTCCCGTATCAGCTTCGTGAAAAATGGAATGACTGAACCGCGAGACCCGACAACGTTGCCGTATCGCACAACCGCGAACCGGGTCTGCCTACCGCCGACCATGTTGTTGGCCGCAACAAAAAGCTTGTCGCTGGCCAGTTTTGTTGCGCCGTACAGATTGACCGGGTTGGCGGCCTTGTCGGTAGACAGCGCAACCACCTTTTCCACGCCGGTTGCAAGCGCCGCCTGGACCACGTTCTGAGCGCCGTGAATATTAGTCTTGATGGCCTCAAAGGGATTATACTCGGCAGCTGGCACCTGTTTGAGCGCAGCGGCATGAACGACAAAGTCGACATCGTCCATCGCGTGCTGGAGGCGTTCGCCGTCTCTGACATCGCCGATTAAGTAGCGCATGCAGGGATCGTTGAAGGTCTGGCTCATCTCGAATTGCTTCAACTCATCGCGGCTGTAGACGATCAGCTTTTTTGGTTTCTGACCGGCCAAAACATGCTCGATTAACTTTTTGCCGAAGCTGCCGGTCCCGCCAGTAATTAGTACCGTCTTTCCGTCAAACATATGTCCTGCCTATCATTTTTGTTGACCGTCCTTCTACGCAATTTTGGTGAGCGAACCCACCTGATTGGTCTGGACTGAGTGTTAGTGCATGAGTGGCCTGGGGTCCATCCGAACGATGGCGTCAAAAACCGGCGGGCGTAATCTCGCGAGCTTTACGGCATCGAACGAACTGAGACCGCGCTGCCATACGCTACTGCAACAGCGCTCATGCGACCAGCCAGACAGTTTCCGGCGAAAGTACTTTCGCCGCCTCTTGAACCAGTCGGTCGCCTGCTACCTGAAAGCAAAGGTGTGACTCATTTGGTCGACTTAACTGACGGCGGTGCTGGCAGACTTGTTCGAATCTGTCTCAGTTATGGCAGGATTATTGCCCCATACGCCATACAGTGATCCCGTTTATTCGGTGAGCGCGGCGTTTAGGGTCTCTTTGAAATGGTCTCAGCTCATCAGAGATCATTCCTGCTTGAAGTGGTTGAAGTGCTTTTAGACGGTCATGGATGACTTTCCCTTGTCTGGCCACGCACACGGCAACAATCCATCCCCATTTGTAAA
>CAZMRS010000459.1:0-2636 GCA_964568435.1 uncultured Boseongicola sp.
GTATTGGGTCATCATGACCGCGACGGTGTTTTGCTTCCGGGCCGTGACGAGCCATTGCGAGAGGCGTTCTGCGAAATACTCGTTGTCGAGCGCCTTCCAAGCTTCGTCGATGATGATAATTGTCGGGCGTCGGTCTTCGATTTTCCGTTCAATGCGTCGGAACAGATAGCTCAGGACAGCCATGCGTTCCTTGTCGCTTTCACTGTCGAGGATCCCCGTCAGGTCGAAGCCAACCATGTCGCCATCAAGTGAGAAGGTGTCTTCGAGACTATGGCCAAAAATCCAGCCGAACCGACCTTTCTCCGCCCACTCCAAAACACGCTGGTTGAGATCACCGTCATCGTCCATCGACATGAATAGCGACGCAAAGTTCTGCCAGTTTCGCAGTCCCGGGTCGGTGGCTTGCGCATTCTGCCTGACGCAATCCATGATCCGATTGGTCTGAGCGGGCGTCAGGGCTTTGTCTTCGCGGTAGAGCAGGGACCCAAACCAGTCGGCCAACCAAGCGATCCCGCGATTGTCGACTTCTGTCCAAAGTGGGTTAAGGCCGGTTGGCATCCCGCCCTGGATTGTGGTGTAGCGGCCGCCGTTGGCGCGGACGGCCATTTCCATGCCTTGCCGGTAATCGAACACAAAGACGCGGGCACCCGTGCGGGCTGCTTGCGTCATCAAGAAGGCGGAGAAGACCGATTTACCGGAGCCGGGGCGACCCATGATGAGGGTATGACCGCTGGTGGGTTCTTTGTCCGGCGAGCCAGCCTCATGATAGGAGAAGCGGTACGCGCTCTTTTCGGGTGTCGGAAAGATCGAGATAACTTTGCCCCAAGGTACTTCCTGCGCCGGCTTTCCAAGTTGAGTGCGATGGAAAGCCGCAAAGTCGGCAAAGTTCCGATTTGTGATCGTGCTGGGGCGCAGGCGCTTGGGCTGGTTGCCGGGATGTTGACTGAAAAAGTGCGTGCTGGCCCCAAACCGATCACTGACCATGGTGACGCCTTCCGATGCGGCAGCGTTCACAATTTCAGCACCGAGCGATTCAAGCCCGTCCAACGTTTCGGCAAATACGGTGACCACCATGTGATGGTCCCCCATGCTGGCACGTTTCGCTTCCAGATCATCGGCCAGGAAGGAGAGATTCTCGCGCAGCGACACAGCGGCATCGTCTGCAGCCTGCATTTGCTTCACCTGCCGCTTGATCCGCGAAATCGTCATGTTGGTGTTCACGGGCGTGAACGAGTGAGTGACGATCATATCGACGGGCAGGTTGAGCTGGTCGAACATGACGCAGTTCGTTTGCTCTGAATAGTCTTTGATGCTGTAGCTCTTGCCAAAACGGCGGCCTGCAACACCCTCGCTCAGCTCGAAGTAGTCGCCATAGAATGTGGTCCGCGTGTTTGACACGGATGACGCCAGAAAGCCGAATTTCGAAGTATGATAGAGCGGCAGTTCTTGACCCGTGTTCAGCGCACCAAGAAAGCCGACAAGCTCGCCTTTTTCAGCCGACAAGATCGACGGTTTCAGATTGCCGAGGCCGGACATGAAAATGCCTACGGCTTCATTCAGTCGGCGAAGACGCTTCGCGGTTTCCTCGCGCAATCTTGCAGGCGAAGGCTTCCGCATGAAGGTCAAGAAACTCTTGGAAGGAGGACGATGGATCACGGTCAAAGTGATCGTCTTGTCGCGCAAGCCGCCATTTTCGAGCTTGCCACGCCATTGCTGATCGACCATCGCGGCGAAGCTGTCGCCTTCGATGGGTTCTACATCGACACCGATCCCCTTGGAGACCTTGTGGACATAGTAGCTGAATTCTTCGCCTAGTTGGGCCACGATCCGGGCGAAGCTCGCCCGGATGCCATCTAGGTAATCATCATCGGTCGTATAGCTATTGATCCCGGTGATCCGGATGCACTGGAACAACTCATTAACGCGCGTCCGCACGGTACGATCATCAACGAGGCTCACATAGGGCAGCATGTGGGCCAGTTGCTTTTCGTGCTGGAACCACACTGGCATCAATGTGCGTTCATCCAACTCGTCACGGGGCATAGCTGTCTCCGCCATGGATTTTCCTGTTTCTGGTAGGGGGCGTCTCTTGAAGGGCCGTCATCGCAACGTCGATGAAACGCGGGTCCCAATCCGCTGCTTTCCAGAGGACCGGATACAGAACCGCCGCGATGCCAAGCACGAGGAAGCTCTGTATCCAGACAAAGAGCAGTACGGTGCCGAACAGCCAAACAACGGCATACATGATCGGCAGACCGAACAGTTTGGGCGGGCGCACGAGGCCAAGGAAGAGAGGTGAACGTTCAGCCACGTGGCGCTCCCTTAGCTGAAGACCGCTGCAACGATGGTCGGCGCTGCGGCGACACCCGCAATACCGACCAGAACCCAGAGGGCTTGGCGCAGGTCGATGATGTTGAAGAACCAGCTCAGGAAAACGCCAATGACCGCCAGCGTGGCGATCACGACACCAAGAGGGCCGGTCAAGGCATCAACGATGCCCTGCAAGAGGTTTTGGATAGGGGACAAGTCAATAGATTGTGCCATCGCCGGTTCGGCCATGACGACGAAGACCGTGAGAACGGTCATCAGTAGTGGTAGCGGCCTCATGAGTTTTCTCCTTCTAGCCTGTTGAACAC